>JAISOY010000065.1 GCA_031275285.1 Bacteroidales bacterium
TGATCCGGACGTAAAAAAAATCAAAATCACACTTTACCGCGTAGCGAATAACTCAAGGGTAATCAGTGCCTTAATGAATGCTGTACAAAACGGGAAAGAAGTGATCGTTGTTATCGAATTGCAAGCCCGGTTTGATGAATATGCCAATATATACTGGGCACGTAAACTGGAAGAAATCGGAGCAAAGGTCTTGTTTGGCATACAGGGATTGAAAGTACATAGCAAACTCACCCTGATCACCAAAAGAACAGGCAATCGGACAAGATATTATTCGGTAATCGGCACCGGAAATTTTCACGAAGGCAATGCAGCCGCTTATACTGATGTTGCTTTGCTTACATCTGACCAACGTATCGGACGAGAAGTAGAAAAGCTTTTCGATTATTTTGAAAACCCATTTAAATATCCAATATTCAGGCACTTACTCGTATCCCCCCAATTTATGCGTAAAAAGATTTATTCCATGATTGATGCAGAGATACGGAATGCCAAAGCCGGGCAAGAAGCCTGGATACTAATAAAAATAAATAACCTGGTTGATCCGGAGATGATTCGCAAATTATACCATGCAAGCCAGGCCGGAGTTCCTATTAAAATGGTAGTACGGGGTATATGTTCCCTGATACCGGGGGTGAAAGGAGCCAGCGAAAATATTGAAGCTGTTAGCATCGTTGGACGTTACCTCGAACATTCGCGGATTTTTATTTTTTGTAATGGTGGTAATGAGAAATATTATATATCATCAGCCGATTGGATGTCCCGAAACTTAAACGCCCGGATCGAAGTGGCAGCTCCTGTGTATGATCCCGATTTGCAGAAAGAATTAAAATTCATTATCACCGATCAGTTACAGGATAATGTAAAAGCCCGTATCATTAACAAAGAGAGAGACAACAGGTATAAGAGAAATTCCCAACCACCACTAATGTCTCAAGCCTCTATATACGAACATTATAAGCTTTTTCTAAAGAACGGAAAATAACAGAATCCCTGTAACAATATAGTTAAATAAAACGTATATGGTTATTGAAGTATACACCTGATAAACATAAAAACAATGCATATTGCTTTTCTCATTCCATTATTTCTAATATCTTTTCTCCCATCTGAGACACAAAAGGATTACCTGGAAGAACCAGCTTTCCAAAGCGGAGAAATATTGACCTATAAAATCCGTTATGGAATTATTACCGGAGGACAAGTAAAAATATCGGCTAATGAAACTACCCTTAACAATAAATCTGTCTATCATGCAGTTTTGGAAGGGAAAACAACCGGGTTAATTGACAAAATATACAAAGTACATGATATTTATGAAAGTTATTTCAATCTGGAAAACAATCTTCCGGATAAGGCGGTCCGTAACATCCGGGAAGGAAGTTACCGTTATTATGATGAAGTAATGTATAACCACGATTCGTTATATGTGGAAAGCCAGCGAAATGGCAGGGTATCTGTCCCTAAAAATACTTTAGACATGGCTTCTGTCGCATTCTATGTCAGAAGATTGAATTTAAATGCATTAAAACCCGATGATATCATCCATTTAGATACTTATTTCGGTGATAGTTTATTTCCGTTTTATATTGTATATAAAGGTAAAGAAACCATATCTGTCAGTGCTGGAAAATTCAAATGCTTCAAATTTGTTCCTATTGTCGAACCCGGACGTGTTTTTGAAAGTAATGATGATATGACGATATGGTTCAGCGATGATATGAATAAAATACCCATAAGTATTAAGTTTGATATCATAGTAGGATCTTTCAGATGTGACCTGACAAAATTCGAAAACTTAAAATACCCGTTAACCTCCAAAGTAAAATAGCGGAAAAGGCATGAATTTTGATAACTGGTTTCTAAACCTTTTTACGTTTAATTCGTATAATACATCATCAGTTAAAAATTAAAATAACATAGCGCAATGAAAAAAATATTATTTATAATGGTTGTTTGTTTTGCTGTAGCAGTAAAAGGATTTGCTCAAGAAGCAACCAAAACGGAAAAAGAAGAAAAGCAGGAAGTGTTGGACATGAAATTCGATGAAACTACACATGATGTCGGTACCATCGAATACAATGGTAAAGCAGAATATGAATTTACATTCACCAACATGAGTAAAGAACCGATCATTATCCAAAGATGCAGTTCCGGATGTGGATGTACTGTTCCTACCTGCCCGAAAGAAAAGCCAATCAAACCGGGAGAAAAGGGAACCATCAAAGTAAAGTATCTCACCACCAATGTCGCCTCTCCTTTTATGAAAGATGTGACCGTTTATTCTAATGCAAAAAATTCACCTGTTAAATTAACAATAAAAGGTGTTGTTGCACAAAAAGTTGAAAATAAGGATGTTTCCGAAAAATAAAATAAATTTGACTAAATAAAAAAACCTTTATCTTTAAAGATAAAGGTTTTTTTATTTAGATGATGTTATAATGGACCAGTGCATTCCGGACTCCATCATCATCTACAGAATCAGTTACATAATCTGCTACAGCTTTTACCTGATCTTTCGCATTTCCCATCGCAACTCCAATTGCAACATGTTTCAGCATGGACATGTCATTTCCACCATCACCAAAAGCCATTGTCTCTTCAATTCTTAAATCATAGTATTTGAGAAATTCGTCGATTCCGGTTTGTTTACTGTTGCCCTGAACATTTATATCGGCGAATAAATGGTTCCAACGGCTGGAATCACAATGAATGAAAATATCTTTCATTAATTGTCGTTCCACATCCTCATCTACATATACATTAATTTGAAAAATTTCATCTTTTGCAGCTTCATGAATATCGATTATTCCAGGAACAGGTAAATTTACTAACCGAGCCATTTCTTCCACTCTCTGATTAACATAATTAATGCTAATCTTATCTTTTGTCATGAATGAACAAGGAAACTGTTGTCCATTTTCCAGATAAGTCAACAGGGCCTTGATATCATCCTCCGGTATTGGATTCTTTACAACAATATCATCCTTGTCTGTAATACAATAAGCTCCGTTTAGTGTGATATAACCATCAAATTGTAAATTACCCAGATCCGGTATTTGAGGAAATGAACGTCCGGTAGCAATAAATATTTTTATTCCGTTTTTCTTTGCTTCATTAATCGCATCAACAGTTGACCGGGGAACAGTATGACTTTTAAAACTCACTAAAGTCCCGTCAATATCGAAAAATATAGCTTTAATCATTATGATAAGTAGGTGTTCATAATTAGTTCACATATATCATATTTCCTGTACTCATACAGTGGTGTTACATCTGGGAGGCCTGAGCTTCCGGAAGTGGGCACCAGCCCTGCTAAGTGAAGGGGCAAGCCGGAAGCTGTCTGAGCCGCCAGGCAAGTTCTTCCGGCGTCCCGTAGCGTGCTGTGGCTGGTCGCTGAGGAAGCAAGCCTTGATTTTTGCTTCTTTTTATCAAGAAAAAGAAGGGTAAAAAATGATTTCATATATGTATGATATAATTTTGAACTATTATTTAAATATATTAGTTATCCCAGAATCAATTAGTTCGTTGATTCATCAATCTTTCAATTTCTTCAGGTTCAATAGGAATATCTTTCATTAAATCAATAGGCTCTGAAGGAGTGATGAGCACATCATTCTCCAGGCGAATACCGATCTCTTCTTCAGGGATATAAATCCCCGGCTCACAGGTGAGCACTACTCCCGGTTGAATCGGCTCATAGCGGTCTCCCACATCATGAACATCCAAACCTAAAGGATGAGTTACCCCATGCATGAAATATTTCTGGTATAATGGTCTATCCGGATCCTGACGGCGAAGTTCTTCCATTGAATAAAGCCCCAGCTTTATATGTTCTTCTTCCCAAAACCGGCGTGTTTGCAGATTAATCTGCACAATGGACATACCTGATTTCATTATCCCTATCACATTGCGAAACACCCGTAATACCGAGTCATACAATTGTCGTTGACGGGGTGTAAAGCGACCGGATATAGGAATAGTACGGGAACAATCCGAATTATAATTAGCCAGTTCAGCACCAAAATCGAGCAGAACCATTTCCCCATCCCTGATTTTACGATTGTTCTCATGATAATGCAATACACAAGCATTTTTGCCCGAAGCTATAATCGGGAGAAAAGCATGTCCGGTAGCACCATTACGCAACATCTCACAGGTCATTTCAGCTTCAATCTCATATTCGAACATATCCGGTTCAACAGTTTTAATCACCCGGTCAAAAGCTAATTTTGTAATATCACAGGCACAACGGATCAATTGTATTTCTTCAGGTTGTTTCAAAAAACGAAGAGAAGTCATTAATGGTGCCAAACGCCCGTACTGATGTAGGGGAAAACGGGTTTTAAGTGCAGTGGTAACCCGCAGATCATAGGTGATTAATTCGATATCCCTTTTTACATTTTCTTCAATATCAAAATAAATATGATCCGAAGGATAGGCCAAATCATCGATAAAATGTTTCAACTTATCAATATCCATGATCGTTCCTACCCCGGAAATAGAAGTTGCCTCTTCTTGTGTCAATCGATGCCCGTCCCAGGTTTCACTCAACGTATCGGGTTGAAGGATGAATAATACTTCCCTGTATTTGGGATTAGGGTGATCCGGACAAAGTGTAAGAATGGTTCGTGGTTGGTTGATGCCCGACAAATAAAAAAGATTGGAGTTTTGCCGGAATAAATAATACTGATCACCACTTCGAGGCATCTTATCATTGGAAAATATCAAAGCCAATGATTTTGGCGGAAGCATACTCGCTAATTTTTTCCTGTTCTTTACATAAAAGGAAGATGGAAAGGCAGCACATTTCATGATATTACATTTAAATTCCCATACAACAACCGCATTTGCTAAGTGTTATACGAATTATTCAAATATAGCGATTTTTTCTGATTAAGCGGCTATTCTATCAATTTTCTATACCTGATCCTTCTCGGACCTTCATCTCCAAGACGTTTTTTCCGGTTCTCCTCGTATTCAGAATAAGAACCTTCAAAAAAATACACATTTGAATCACCTTCAAAAGCAAGAATATGCGTCGCAATACGATCAAGGAACCAGCGATCATGAGATATGACTACGGCACAACCTGCAAAACTCTCCAAACCCTCTTCAAGTGCCCTCAAAGTATTCACATCGATATCATTCGTCGGCTCATCCAGTAAAAGTACATTTCCTTCTTCCTTCAGGGCCATAGCCAGATGCAACCGGTTTCTTTCCCCACCGGATAATACTCCGCATTTTTTCTCCTGATCTGCACCACTGAAATTAAAACGTGCAACATATGCACGTGCATTTACCTGTTTTCCGCCGAGGGGTATCAATTCATTACCTTGTGATATTACCTGGTATACGGTTTTTTCCGGGTCTATATCTTTGTGGCTTTGATCAACATAGGCAATTTTTACCGTCTCACCGACATCAAAAGTTCCGGTATCGGGCTTTTCCATTCCCATAATCAGCCGGAATAAGGTGGTTTTCCCTGCTCCATTCGGACCAATTACCCCAACGATGCCTGCCGGAGGAAGATTAAAATAGAGATGGTCGAACAACAACCTTTCATCATATGACTTTGACACATCTTCTGCCTTTACTACCTTATCTCCCAAACGCGGACCATTGGGAATATATATTTCCAATTTCTCTTCTTTTTGTTGGCTGTCTTCATTCAGCATTTTATCATACGCCGACAAACGGGCTTTCGATTTTGCATGCCTGGCCTTTGGTGCCATACGTACCCACTCCAGTTCCCGTTCCAACGTTTTTCTTCGTTTACTTTCCTGCTTTTCTTCCTGGGCCATACGTTTTGTCTTTTGCTCTAGCCATGAAGAATAATTTCCCTTCCATGGTATTCCTTCTCCACGATCAAGTTCCAGAATCCATCCAGCTACATTATCCAAAAAATAACGATCATGCGTAATGGCGATCACAGTACCCTTATATTGTTGCAAATGCATCTCAAGCCATTGCACCGACTCGGCATCAAGATGGTTGGTCGGCTCATCCAGTAACAAAATATCCGGTTCCCTTAATAATAAACGGCAAAGTGCTACACGACGGCGCTCTCCTCCGGACAAGACAGAAATAGGAGTATCAGCATCCGGACAACGTAATGCATCCATTGCCCTCTCAAGCTTACTATCAAGATCCCAGCCGCCCACCTGGTCAATTTTTTCTGTTAATTCTCCCTGACGGATCATTAATTGATTCATCTCATCATCACTCATCGGTTCCATGAAGCGATTGTTCACATCTTCGTATTCTTTCATCAAGTCTACAATTTCCTGAACTCCTTCCTGAACAATATCTTTTACTGTTTTACTTTCATCCAGATGAGGTTCTTGTTCGAGATAACCGACAGAATATCCCGGCGAAAAAACCACTTCTCCCTGAAATGATTTTTCAATTCCTGCTATTATCTTTAATAATGTTGATTTTCCTGAACCGTTCAATCCGATGATACCGATTTTGGCTCCATAAAAAAATGACAGATATATATCTTTTAATACCTGCTTATGCGGAGGGAAAGTTTTATTCACCCCAACCATTGAGAAAATAATTTTTTTATCGTCTGACATATCTTATTTTTTTGATTACACCCTAAATTCTGATGCGAAAGTACAAAAAACATCTGAACCCCAAGACCGGAGTTTTGTATGATTTTTTAACATTCAATGATTAATAGCCATTATCGGGATTTTCTATAGAAAAATAGAAAAAAATGTACGAAGCTGAACAATAAAAATAATAAAATTCCGTATCTTTAGGTAAATATTTATTATGTTTACCCGAATCAATTATGACCTTGGGAAATGCTAATTTTATGATAAAAATCAACAAAAATGCAAGATAATCAAGACAATAATGTAATCGTTGTTACATGGGATTTTACTGTAGTTTCTGAATATGCTTTAGCTCATGCTGTAAAAATTGCACACATTATGAAATACAGCATTAAATTACTCCATATTGTGGATCCGGGAGCATCACCGGGTGTAATAGATAAAGCGCGCAGAGGGATGGCTAAGGTATGTAATAGGACATTTGACAATGAGGGGATTATATGTAGGGTTGTTGTAAAAGAAGGTAGCCTGTTTTCTGCTATTTCCGACTATGCGACACAATCCAACACTCAATTAGTGATTATGGGAACACACGGTATAAAAGGTTCTCAAAAATTATTTGGCAGTAAAGCATTGAAAGTAATTACAGGATCAAACGCTCCTTTTATTGTTGTCCAGTCCAAACCTGATAAAAGCAACAAGATATCCAATGTGGTTTTTCCTATTGACTTTAAGTCTGAGAACAAAGAAAAATTACAATGGGCTATTTACATAGGACGTAATTTTGCTTCTAAAATCCATTTATTTAAGTATCCGGTTTCCGATAGTGACCTGCAAAAGAAAGTAAATACCAACTTAAATTTCGCCATTCGTTTCCTCAAGCAACACAATATTGAATATGAAATCCATACAGCGCCAAAATCCAGTAATTTCTCCGGTGAGACGATACGTTTTTCTGAAAAAATGAATGCGGATTTAATTATTGTAACGACCACCAAGCATATCACACTCCTTGATTATATATTCGGCGCTGAAGAACAGGAAATTATCGCCAACAGTGCCAAGATTCCTGTAATGTGCATGAACCCTCATGTCGGATACGCAGGGGTAGCGCAATATTTATATGGATAGATTTAAAATAAAAGAGGAGAAAACAACCTCCTCTTTTTAATTTGTTTCAGGCGGCAATATTTTTGAAATGGATTCTATCAAATTATCAATGAAATACCCGTCTTTTATGATGTATTCTTCTACACCGGACGCCTTGGCTTCCTCAATGGTTTTTTCATCATCATTCCCGGATAAAACAATCACAGATACAAACGGACTATCTTTCTTTATCTTTCTAACAAGATCCAATCCCGTCATTTCCGCATTATTTCCACCTAAGAAAAAATCTACCACTACCAAACTCGGATTCATATATAAATGCTCAATACAATCTTCCCCATTGCTGAATGTTTTGGTGACATAACCATTCTTTGCCTTAAAGGTATACTCAAGCAAATTGATGAACATGGGTTCGTCATCAACAAAAAATATCAGTTTATCGCCCATAAAAAATAAGCATTTAACCCATTAGATTTTTTCAAATTCAAAATTACGATTAATTGTTGATATATTCAAAAAAATATCTTTACTATAGGATTTTTACGGAATTTACATGAACTGATATTTTCATTATATTTAGTGGAAATGATGCAAAAACAACTCTAAATAAGTACTTCATCGAACAACCGTTAAGTTATTGTAGTGTCTTTTGTAAAAAAACAAAAAATAAACATAAAATTCGATCAAATATTCAGTTTTATAGCTATTTTTGCAATTTTGAACCATAATACAAACGTATGAGCTTACTAGGAATCAAAGTAAAACTGGGTTTCTTCCCAAGTACAAACAAAATAGAAAAACAACACGATACCCTTACTCAGGACTATCAAGATTTTATAGCATATTCCCAATCTGAAGAACTGGAACGGTTTGAGTACCTCAATAAATATTTAAATTCACCCGAATTTGAGGAAAAAGAAAATGATCCGAATACCGATCGTGAAGAAATAGAAGCTTTGAAAAAAGAATTTGCTGGTCTGCAAAAATCAGCTCAATTAACCAAATATTTTAAGGATAAGGCTAATGAAGCAAAATTTGCTGCAATAAAAGCCTGGAATCTGGAATTTGAAGATCAATTCGCAGAAAACAAATTAGACACGAACAATTGGTTAACACGCTATTACTGGGGAGATAAGTTATTAAATGAAAGTTACTCCCTGATGGGTGACCAGCATTATATCACTGATGGGAAAAACATTTCTGTATCCGGATCTGTTTTATCTATTGAGACACGAAATGAAAAGGCTAACGGACTAACCTGGAATCCTTTGATGGGATTTGTTTCACGTGATTTTTCCTATACTTCAGGTATTATCAATACAGGAAAATCTTTCCGCCATAAGTATGGAAAAGTAGAAGCCAAAGTGAAAATTCCTAAAGGCAATGCATATCACGCATTCTGGCTGGCTGGGGAAAAGATGCTACCACAGATCAATATTTTCAAATATGTGAATGGCAAGTTCTATTTAGGCAATTATTGGGGGGATATAGCGGACCCTAACGGCATTAGCAACGATATCACTGCTCTACCCGGTGCTTTTACCGGAAAGAGTTTTATTTTCTCTTTAGAATGGACCTCCAGTCATCTAATTTGGTCTATAAATGGAGTTACCTTTAAAGTAGCTCAAAGGGGTATTCCTTCAGAGCCTATGTACATCGCTTTTGGTTCCGGAATGTCCAATGAGGCCCGTCCGTTGACCCAACCGGTAAAATTAGAGGTAGATTGGGTTCGTTTTTATTCTAAAGCATAATGGTTTCCGGATAAGCCCGGCATTATATTAATCTATGAAAGATTTATCTCCTGAAATAGTATTATTATTGACTTTTATTGTCTCTTTCCTGGTAACCTACTTCTCTATTCCATCTATTGTAAGTGTTGCCCGTGCTAAGAAACTATTCGATGAACCCAGCAGAAGGAAAAGCCATATACAACAGATTCCAACTCTGGGAGGTGTTGCTATTTTCGCAGGAATAACCATATCTGCCGGTTCATTTATCAGTTACAGCCTGGTTCCTTCTTTACAATATATTTTAGTCGCCTGTATTATCATTTTTTTTATCGGAATAAAAGATGACATATTGGCCATCGCTCCCGGTAAAAAATTATTGGGACAAATAGCAGCGGCATTGGTACTGATTATTCCCGGAGATGTTTATTTTTCCAGCCTTCATGGTTTCCTGGGAATCTGCCATATATCTACCTTCACCAGCCTATTTTTAACGACATTTGTGATCATTGTAATCATCAATAGCTTTAACCTGATCGATGGCGTAGACGGATTAGCGGCTTCCGTCGGAATGGTCACCACTTCTTTTTTCGGGATATGGTTTTTTGTATCCGGAAATATTGAATATAGTCTTTTGTCTGCTGCTGTCTTTGGGACATTGTTGGCTTTTTTCCGTTTCAATGTTTTCGGGAAAAAAAATAAAGTTTTTATGGGAGACACAGGCTCATTGCTTATCGGTCTCCTGATGAGTGTTCAGGTAATCCTGTTCAATGAAAAAAATATTGGTTTTACTTCTGCATTCTCAATTAAATCGGCACCGGCCGTTTCCTTTGCCGTGTTAATTATTCCTTTGTATGATACCATACGCGTATTCCTGGTCAGAATGTTACGTGGAAGGTCTCCGTTTTCCGCTGACAAAAATCATATTCATCATCTCTTATTAAAATTAGGTTATTCTCATATACAAACAACCATGATCATCGTTTTTGTAAATATCTGTGTCATAGCATTGGCCCTATTATTACAAAATATTGGCATAATCTGGTTGATGATTTGCATATTATCCATCGCTACAATCTTTTCTTCTCTTCTTGAATACAGGGTACGAAAAATCAATCATGTTGATGAAAATGAAAAGGTTAAAAAGAAAAGATAAAATAGACCGACCATTATTGAAATGATCATGTATGTACGTCTTCTAGCGATCATTTTTTTATTGTACATCAGTTATCCCTATTCCTCAGCACAGATCACGTCAGGATTACATCCCGAATTAGAATGGCGCTATATCCGTACGGTTTATAGTAACCCGGAAACACATACAATGGTACGTAATTGGGATATAAATAAGGCATATCCTGATTCATTATCTCAAAATATCCGCTATTTTATCTCCCCTCTTGGCCATATTGAACTTTCAGGGGGAAACTCATTCAAACAAATTTACGGTGTAGGTGTCCATACAGGTATTTCTCTCAAAAGATCGTTTTTTGTCAATCTCAATTACTCTCTCACGGGCCGGCAATTTAATCAGACTGATCAACTTCATATCGATTCAACGAATCTCATTCCCCATTATGACCGTTATCTTGCCCACAAAAAGAACTTTTATCTCTACCAGTCATTGAACTTTAATATTGAATGGAATCCGATAAAATATATTTCTTTACGGATTGGAAAAGACCGGCATTTCTGGGGTGATGGCTACCGGTCTCTTTTTCTTTCTGACAATGCAAACAGTTATCCGTTCCTGCAAACAACTTTCAAATTCTGGAATATTCAATATTCCTTTATGACAGCCCGGATGACTGACTATGAATTAGAAGAAGATTTTAGCAAACGCCATAAAAAATATGCTTCCATGCATATGCTCAGCTGGAACATCACACCCAGTATCAACATAAACCTATTCGAAGCTGTTGTCTGGGATGCTGTCGACTCAATCAGCCGGAGGACTTTTGATATCAATTACCTTAATCCTGTTATTTTTCTCCGGCCTGTAGAATTTTCCGTCGGCTCTCCGGATAATGTTATGATAGGAGTGGGAACAAAACTTAAAATATGGCAGGACAATTATTTATATGGACAATTTATTTTAGATGAATTTAAGTTTGACGAGTTGACCGCCGGAAATGGCTGGTGGGCAAATAAATATGCCTTTCAGATCGGTCTTCGTAGTTTCCTGGGAAAAAAACGGCCGGTGATGTTGCAAATAGAACTAAATCAGGTAAGACCCTTTAATTATACCCATTACTACCCTTTACAAAATTATGCCCATCTCGGAGAGCCTCTTGCCCATCCTATGGGAGCCAATTTGAGGGAGGGATTATTTATCGCTCGCTGGGCGCTTAATCCGGATTGGTCCGTCCATTTCATAAATACTTATGCCGTACAAGGAATAGATTCTATAGGAAGTAATTTTGGCAGCAACCTTTACAAAAGTAATACGACACATGGTGAAGCATATGGACACAAAACATTACAGGGAATACGTGCAACAACCATATACCAGGAATTAAAAATAGCACGTACGCTGATACAAAAGTGGAACCTACAAGCTGAATTGATGTTATCAAACCGACATCAGGTCATTAAATCCAAAACAAAGAACAACTTCTATATACATCTCGGGATAAGAACATTGCTATACAGGGATTAATTGTCTCTTAAAAATAATTACTTTTGTGTATCACCTCTCTAAAATGATAATTAATAATTAGTCCTGTTTGCAAATAGCGCAATGAAACAAATTAAGTTCAAATATTAAATAACTGTTTTTACGATGAAAAATTATTCCTCGAAAAAAGCCATTATCTGTATACTGCTGCTCTGCATCATTTCCCTATCTGTTTTCGGACAATCAACTAAACCTAGGCTAATAGTCCGGTCTGATGACATGGGGGCATTTCATTCAGTCAACATTGCCTGTATTGAAGCCTATAAAAACGGTATCGAAACTACAGTAGAAGTTATGCCTGTTACCTCATGGTTTCCCGAAGCAGCCAAATTACTTCGTGAAAATCCGGGCATTGATGTGGGGGTACACTTAACCATTACCAGCGAATGGGAAAATATCAAATGGAGACCTTTGACAGACTGTTCAAGTCTGACTGATGAAAACAACTTTTTTTACCCGATGATGGGACCACACCCATCATATCCGGGGCAGTCTGTGAAGGAAAATAACTGGAAACTATCAGAAGTAGAACAAGAGTTCCGGGCACAAATAGAGCTGGCACTAAAAAATATACCTCAGATTAGCCATCTTTCGGGTCATATGGGGGCCATGCGTTTCGATAAAGATGTGGTAGCAATGGTCCAAAAGCTAGCTGACGAATATCATCTGAGTGTGATTGACAGGGGTGAATCAGCAATACGCTATAATGTACAGTTTGTCGGGTATGAAGGTTCCAATAAAACCGGAGAAAAAGAAACCAGTTTTATCAAAATGCTGGATAAGCTGGAAGCCGGAAAAAATTATATTTTCCTTGATCATCCTGCCCTTGACAATGACGAGATGCAAACTGTAGGGCATGTCGGATATGAATGGGTAGCCGAAGACAGGCAAGGGGTTACGGATCTTTTTACCAATACAAAAATAAAAGAGGTGATCCGTGATAAAGGAATTGAATTAACCAATTACAACGAACTGACCAAATCACTACCGAGAAGTTCTCCTGAAGCTGAGAATATACATGCCAAAGGTATCATGAAATATCTCGATGCTGTGAAACAAAACAAACAGGACTTGCATAGCCTGATGATCCTCAGGCACGGAAAGGTCGTTGTGGAATATTGGTTCGGCGAACATGCCGCCAATAAACCACATATCATGAACTCCGTAAGTAAGACATATACAGCTACGGCTATCGGCTTTGCTGTAGCAGAAGGAAAGTTAAAGGTCACTGATAAAGTCATATCTTTTTTCCCGGATAAACTACCGGATCATGTAAGTCCTTACCTGAAAGAACTGGAAATACACCATTTATTAACTATGTCTGTTGGTCATGATACAGACCCGACAAGATCAATCCGCAATGAAAGCGATACAGACTGGGTACAAGCCTTTCTCTCCTATCCTATCGAGCATAAACCGGGAACCGTTTTTGTATACAATAGCCTGGCGACCTATATGCTTTCGGCTATTATCCAAAAAGTAACCGGGGAACAACTCATAAATTACCTATATCCCCGTTTATTTCGTCCTTTAGGAATTATCGGCGTTACCTGGAATGAAAGCCCACAAGGCATAAACACCGGAGGATGGGGATTATATATAAAAACAGAAGATATGGCTAAACTGGGACAATTTTACCTGCAAAGAGGAAAATGGAACGGAAAACAAATACTACCTGAAAGTTGGTTTGATGAAGCGACCTCTTCCCACATTGCATCTCTTCCGGCAGGTGTAAAAAGAGAGAACCTGAAAATAAAACCAAAAGACAGTGATTGGCTGCAAGGATATGGTTATCAGATATGGAGGTGCCGTAATAACGCTTATCGTGCTGACGGAGCAAACGGGCAATACATCATTGTTATTCCTGAAAAAGATGCAGTAATTGTTACTACAGCCCATATTGGGGATATGCAGGCAGAGATCAACCTGATCTGGAAATACTTGTTGCCTGCATTTAAGTAATATAAGACAGGAAAATCCATTAAATAATAAGTGTTTTCTAAAGAAAAAACCCTCTACTGAGAAAATCAATAGAGGGTTTCAATCAATTAATTAACCACTACTCAAACTTATAGTAATCATTTAATCTTAAAAACAAATTCTATATATAGATACGTATTTTAATTATTTTGGTTACCTTTCGCTATGATAAATATATCATATAAAAAAAGAGTGGCATCTTCACGATGGCACTCTTCCTAACACAGAAACTAACTACTTAATTTTTAATATCTTACTATCTTGATCAATGTTTTATATCACATTGAAAATATATACTTTTCACTTTACAATGCAAAGATAAATAAAAATTTCCATTTACGCAACAATTTTATTCATTATTTTTAATTAATTTAAATAACGCACTAACTATCAATTTATTAAAATTACAATTATCCAACCAAAACAACTATTCACAGAACCAATTCCTTAAACAGTGCTTCAAAAGTTTGATCCAGGTCTTTTGAGAAACCCGGATGAGGACGCGATGTTTGGATAGAAGTACTCCTCACTGCCGTCAGCCACCTGAAACGTTCGGCAGTATCCAGCAAAGCAATAGTACCTCCTTCTTTTTTTGAGGAACATATGATGTCGAAGACCTCCAGATGGGCATATAATAAATCAAAATCCAGATCAGATGAAAAAGCTTTGAGCTTATTTTCATTCACCCAATAACGTGCCTTAAGGAAATCTGTTCTTTTTGAAAACAAGATGATTCCTACATTAATAAATTCTTTTCGTTCAATTTTAGGAACAAATCGAATTACGGCATATTCATATAAATGCTCTTCGGGCATGTTGCGCTTCTTTTACAAATATATCGGAATAATTGAGTCGTTCCATCAGAAAGCGAATATAAATATCCCTTAATTCCTGAGGCGTTTCATTATTCCCTTCCCATTCTAACCAATTATCGGGGATTAAATTCACAATTTCTTTTATTTTATCCTGAGTCAATACACTTCTATATTCTGCATTGATTTTTTCTATCATTCCTGCCTGAGGTAGTAAAACATGATCTTTGATCAGAGGGAAAGAACTATGCGAATGCTTCTCCCAGTTTACCCACGAATGATGGAAATAAAGAGAAGCACCATGATCGATCAACCACAATTCCCGGTTCCAGGTAAGTAAATTGGTGTTTCTGGCGGTTCTGTCAATATTGGTAAGAAATGCATCCAACCAGACTACCCTTGATGCCAACTCAGGATCAATTGTAGTCACCACCGGATCGTACGAAAGCGATCCCGATAAAAAATGTAATCCAAGATTAAGCCCTCTGCTGGCACGTAAAAGATCTTGTATTTCTTCATCGCCTTCCGTCTGCCCGAAAGCCTCATCAAGGTAAATAAAAACAATCTCCGGAACGTGCAATCCTAAAGCACGGGCAACCTCTCCTCCGATTAATTCGGCGATCAATGCTTTGGTACCATGACCTGCTCCCCTGAATTTCGTTACATATTTGAACCCGTCATCTGCCTCTGCTAACGCAGGCAAAGAACCGCCTTCACGTAAAGGCATAATGTATCTTGTTACATTAACGGTCCTAATGTCCATATTTATAATCTCCTTCTATAAGATAACTGTTCTATGATGATACAGCTACTTTATAATAAATACTCAAAAATTTTTGAAATAATCTGGCCGGCAATATCTTTTTAGCATAAATAGATACTTTCTGACCGGCTTTCGCTATCGAATACCTGAATTTTGGATTTTTCTTATGTATGATCGCATTTATCTTTTTAGCGAACAAAATCGGATCTAATCCATTACTTTCCTCTTTTTCAATAACTTTTAATACATTCTCGAAAGATAACCGATATGCTTCATCATGAAGCAATGAATCTGATATAATCCTGTTGGATGTAAAATTGGTCCTGAAATCACCCGGTTCAACTATTACTACTTTAATATTGAACTGGTTTACTTCAAGTGATAATGCTTCACTATACCCTTCTATACCGAATTTGGATACAGAATATAATCCCTGATAAGGAATGCCCATTAAGCCGGCTAATGAACTGACATTGATAATTACGCCTCCCTTTTGTTCCCTAAAATACGGCAATATCTCTGAACAAACATTCATCACACCGATCAGGTTAGTTCTTATCTGGATATCAATTTCCTCTTCTGTAGCATATTCGAGAACACCACCCACTCCAACTCCTGCATTATTGATCAGTACATCTATTTTACCATACTGTTCAATGATTGTACGAATACAGGAACGGATAGTATCTTTCCGGGTTACATCCATTTCCAACATTTGAAAATCAGGATTTTCCTTCTTTTTTCTGCTTGTCCCGAAAACAATATGCCCCTTCCCTGCCAGATATGAGGCAGTTACTTTTCCAAAACCGGAAGATGCGCCTGTAATAAGAATTATTTTTTGCATTCGGAAATATCTAAAAGCCAGTACCCGTTTTAAATACATGTAAATAAAGTACAAATATCATACCTTATTCTTCTACATTTTCCAAAACAGCTGATTAATTATCGCAGTTTTTTTTTGTGATACCAAATACTATATCTATCATTGCACCGTTTTTTATTTTGGTAGTGGTCGATCATCCGTTCAACATTTTTAGCCTATCGATACGGGTTTAAGGCATTTTAATCATAATAACATAAATCATATTTATTAAAAACAGACATGTATATGAAAAAAACAATACTCTTATTGATAGTGATATCATCAACGGTATGCGTACATGCCCAAAGGAAATTCGGGATAAAGGCAGGATATAACCTTTCAGGTATTTACAACATTTCCGGATCAGTTGTTGGAGATGCACCTGCGCCTGATTGGGGTATGAAGTCCGGATTCCAGGGAGGTATACTTGGCGATTTCCGGTTAAACAGGTCTTTTTATTTGCAGCCGTCATTAATGTTCTCCATGCAGGGCTTTAAGGATGAATATGAAAGCAATGGGAGTGCTAAAAGATTATTTTCATTGTATTATTTGCAGGTGCCGATCAATCTACAATATAAATTGGATCTGGGTGAACCAAAGCTGATATTCCAGGCTGGTCCGTATGCCGGCCTCGGTCTTTTTTCACGGCAGAGGTATTTCAAAAAAGACGTGTTACAGAAAATAGATGATAAATACAAAAAACTGGAAACAACGAGCAATAAAAAAAATGATGATTCCCGTCCGTCATTCGATTTTGGCGTTGGGGTCGGTGTGGGTGTACAACTCCTCAGGTTCCAATTAATGGCGGGGTATAATTTCGGGTTTACTGAAATTTCTTTCGATAAGGATGTCTACAGCAGGAAATATGATATAAAAATGAAAAATCATGGATTATTCATCACGCTGACCTGCCTTTTCGGCAAGGATGATGTTCTGCTTATCAACGATTAGGTCTTAAAAACCTATATCTGAAATCCTTTAAATTCATGCTAAGGGTATATCAATGTTTATAATTGGTAAAAGGTCCTTTGTTATAATCTTTATTACACTTTTAATCATCCCATTAAAGGCTCAAATGGTAACATTTGAACTTCCTTGGGATGCGCCTTATACTGTGGATACAACCTATAAAAACTATTTAACTAACGGTAACGGGCATTACATTTTTATATTAAATAAAACAGCATGGGCATATTTTGCGTGTTCTGACCCTATTGGGTATTTAAAAAAAGCACAAAAAGAAGGAATCAATACAATCCGAGTAGCTTTGGAAGGATTGCCTTATTATGATGTCCTTCAAATAGACTTGTGGCCATGGGGTGGAACAAGAAAAAATCCTGATTATTCAAAACTCAATGAGAGTTACTGGAACGAAGTGGAAAATCGTGTTCGTCTGGCTGGTGAAATGGGAATTGGAATAGACCTTTGCCTATATCTGACAATGTCATTTGACAAGTCAATGATCAATACCCAAATACATTATTGGAAGAATATCATACAAAGGCTTGGAAAATATTCAAATATTCTGACATGGGAAATACAAAACGAATATGTGAAAAATGAAGAATTTCAAAAAGCCGCTGCCAAATATTTCAAAAAAAATGATCCATACAAAAGACCGGTCTGTACATCAGACATTACAACAGACAATGCTGTCTGGACAAACAGGGATTGGATAGATCTGGCTATAGTTCATACATGTACCGGATCAACACCATCAGATATAAAAACTATTGATCAACTAAATGACCAGAAAGGAGCAACACATCATCTAAAAAACTGGTATCAGGCAGTGGCCCGGAATGTAAGATCACATAACAAACCGGCATTTAATAACGAGTCAGGAAGAGAAAAAAGACACATGAACGATGATCCTGTTCACAGGAGAAAACAAGCATGGATATTCAATTGTTCCGGATGTTTCTGGACGCATCACTCCTGGGATGGTTGTGAAGGAATTAACGACATGAACTATAGTGCTCCGGGAAGTAACTTTTTACCCAGCGTCCGTACTTTTTTTGAAACTATTCCTTTTTGGACATTTAATCCTGATTATACAGCTGTACAAAATGATTCCGAATTGCTTTTGTCCACTATGGGCGACCTGAATCGAAGTTGTGTCATCACATATATCTGCACTCTATTAACCGGGCAACATATTAATTCGGAACAATTAACTTTAAGATTGCCATCCGGAAGTTATTTAATAGATTTCATTTCACCTGTAAGCCTGGAAACTATAAAACAATATAACATCAAATCAAAATCCCTGGATCATATAAATGAAGTGATAATTCCGGATTTTTCCGATGATATTCTTGTAAAAATATCCCTTTCTAAAAAACAGTAAATTCTACTTACCCTGTTTTGCCCAGGAATCTTTTAACGTCACCGTACGGTTAAAAACCAATTCCCCGGCAGTGCTATCCTTATCCACACAGAAATAACCCAGGCGCTGGAACTGGAAACGATCTCCCGGTAGTGCGCCGGCCAGACCCGGTTCGAGTTTGCAGCCTTTTCTTATTTCCATTGAATTTTCATTCAGGAATTCTTTAAAGTCAATATCTTTATGTCCGGCCGGATCTATATAATTAGATAGTATTTAACTTTAGTAATATTTTTTCACTCAAAACACAAAAGCGACTGACTCAACATAATAAACCATAACAATGTTTTAAAGTATCAACTTATATTATAACATTTTACCCGTTTCTTTTTCTGTTATTTAAGTCGCCTAAATCACCAGGTTTTTTAAAGAGCAATCCGGAATATAATACTTAGCAAAGCATTCTTTAGAATGATAGATCCATGATGGAATACGACATAATCTATAGACCGGTCTGGCTCGTCCTCTTTTTTTGTCAAAGCAGCAAAAGACAAATAATGATGTGAGTAAGATAAAAGTTTAACTGCTTTTCCATAGTAAGTAAATTTACGGTAAGCAAACTTAATAAAAAGAAAAATTTATTTTAAATACAAAATATTAACTATATTTAGAGGAGGATTGTAAGTTTTTGTTTACACAAAACAAAAATCGCATACGCTGAGACAGGACACAATGTATTCGTACAGTTAAATTACGGGGAACATATACAATGAAAGGCTAAATAAAAATCGACAATTATAGTATGGAACAGGTCACATATAAAAGTATTATTTGTGTTGAACCAAGTTATTATTAATAATTCTAAATCTAAAGAATATGAGAAAAGTAATTTTTACCCAGCTTATTTTGATGGTTTCGGTGGTATCGTCTTTTGGCCAATGGTTAACAAATGGTAGTAATTTATTTTACAGTGGAGGAAATGTAGGTATAGGAACTGATAATCCATCATATAAACTCCACATTAATGGTGAATTATATCTACAACCAATTGATGGAAATAATGGTTGGAACAATTCATATCTTCATTGGTATGGTCATAGTCTTATTATGGGGAGTCCTGCTGGAAAGTGGGCACATAATTCATTGGATCTTAAACCCGGAGGATGTACACAACAATCCCTTTATTCACAACTAAGACTATATACTGCACTCGGTCCTAATCAACATGAACTGAAAATCTTAATAAACAGTAATGAACATAGTTTTTTTAATGCAGGTAACGTTGGTATAGGCTTAACAAATCCAAAAACCAAGTTACATGTCAATGGAAATACCTATGTAAGCAATTTAAGCATTGGTCGTTCAGGAAGTCATTATGATGAAATCGGATATAATCTGGGGTTTACGGCGACTAACGATGTTTACACTTATAAGACCCGTGACCACGCGGCTTCCATGCGTATGGGATATAACGGGACAATTGAATTTAGAACGGCCGGTGTAGGGAATGCCGGGGAAAATATCACATTATATGAAAGGATGAGGATTAACTTAAATGGCAATGTCGGTATCGGTACAACAAACCCAACTGCTAAACTCACTGTAGCCGGCGATATCCTGGCGCGTGAAATAGTAGTGGAAGCCAATGCAGGAGCTGACGTTGTATTTGAAGAAAATTACCGGTTAAAATCGTTACAGGAAGTGGAACAATTCATTACTGAAAATAAGCACCTCCCGGATATAGCACCGGCAGATACCATGATCCGAAACGGTGTGAATATGGGTGAATTCCAGATACAGTTGTTACAGAAAATTGAGGAATTGACACTATATGTGATAAAACAGGAGAAAAAAATAGACGACTTAACAAATGAACTGAAAGAACTGAAAAAGGAGAAATAACCGTATCGTATCGGTTTGGTGATTTCATCATTTAAAGGACAATTATTACATATAAACAAACATTAAAATTCATAAACATGAGAAAAGTAATATTAATTCAACTTATTTTGGTATTTTCGGTATTATCGTCTTTTGGGCAATGGCAAACTTCTGGGAATAATATCTATTTTAATAATGGTAATGTTGGTATAGGAACGATAAATCCCTCTGCGATTTTTGAAATAGCAGGTAATAAGGGAAGTCTTAATGATAGAAATTTCCGAGTGAGATACTATGATTATGAAAATGACATATATTTAAAAGGAGCA
This sequence comes from Bacteroidales bacterium, assembly GCA_031275285.1. Classification (NCBI taxonomy): domain Bacteria; kingdom Pseudomonadati; phylum Bacteroidota; class Bacteroidia; order Bacteroidales; species Bacteroidales bacterium. The sequence continues at coordinate 21,031 of JAISOY010000065.1, forward strand.
GAATTTTCTGCATTAACGAATATTCCTGAAAAAACAGGTGGAAATGGTTGGACTGCTTTATATGCTAAACAAGGTAATGCCGGTAAAGCTGGGGTTTTTGACGGAGATGTTGTAATTCATGGTAATGTTGGTATAGGAACTACCAGTATTGATAATGGACAAGGGTGGCAAAAAGTATTAGACATATATGGTCCTCAACATGCGAAACTACTTGTCAGAGGTAATGAAATAAAAACCGGTATATTTTCTGATATTACATGGTCTGGGCAAGTTGGAAGAGTTGGGACCGAATCCAATCATGATTTACGGCTTATAGCCGGTTATACAGACAGAATGACTATAAAAACCAATGGAAATGTTGGTATCGGCACTGTGAATCCCGCTGCTAAGCTTACTGTAGCAGGTGATATTCTGGCTCGTGAAATAGTAGTGGAAGCCAATGCAGGAGCAGACTTTGTGTTTGAGGAAAATTACCGGTTAAAACCATTAAAGGAAGTAGAACAGTTTATTGCTGAAAACAAGCACCTCCCGGATATCGCACCGGCTGATACCATGATACAAAACGGTGTGAATATGGGCGAATTCCAGATACAGCTATTACAAAAAATCGAGGAACTGACACTATATGTGATAAAACAGGAAAAAGAGAATGAAGTATTAAAAAAACACCAGGAACTGCAGCAAAAAAGAATGGAAGAGCTGACAAATGAATTAAAGAAACTGAAAAAAGAAAAATAACCGTATCGGTTTGTTGATTTTCTAATTTAAAAACAATCAATTACTTATAAACAAATAAAAAATAACAGACATGAGAAAAGTAATTTTTACCCAGCTTATTTTGGTGGTTTCGGTGGTATCGTCTTTTGGCCAATGGCAGGCAAGCGGACATTTTACATTAGACGGCGAAAGTAACAAATATTATCCTGTATCCTTTAAAGATGTCGGTTGGAATTACAATGAAGAAACAATCTTAAAATTAGGAAGATCAAGTGTCCATATAAATGGTAACTGGCATGGCAGTATGATAGCTACATTTAAGTTCCATTGTTCCAACTGGGGAAATGCATCTGAGTTCATAGATGTAGACCTTAAACAGTATAATCACCATAATACGAACAAATTTATAGCCGGATGGACCGATGCATCAGACAATAATAGTTTAAGAAATATTATTATCTGGCTAAAGGGCTCAACTACTTATTATTTTTACTCGAATTATGAACAAAATCCTACTTTTACTAATGGAAGTCTGAATATAGGCAGTGATACATACAGTGTTAAAAGTGAAATAGATGATTATGTTAATTCTTTTGGTAACAATTTTTCAAATAATATTTGGGTTATAGGAAATAAACCCAATTATTTTGCCGGCAATGTAGGTATCGGTACAACAAATCCTACCGCAAAACTCACCGTAGCCGGTGATATCCTGGCACGCGAAATAGTAGTGGAAGCCAATGCTGGAGCAGACTTTGTATTTGAGGAAAATTACCGGTTAAAACCTTTACATGAAGTAGAAAAATTTATCACTGAAAACAAGCACCTCCCGGATATCGCTCCGGCAGATACCATGATCCGGAATGGTGTGAATACGGGTGAATTCCAGATACAGTTATTACAGAAGATCGAGGAGTTGACATTGTATATGATTGAGCAGGAGAAACAGAATAAAGAGTTAAGAAAGCAGCTCGGTTTACAACAGGCAGAGATCAATGATTTACGGGCAGCAGTGACAGGAAATAACGAGTAACAAACCCTGCTGATAACACAAATATCATTTTCAAATATTAATATTAATTATTATGAAGACAATTCTAATCATCACCGGATTATTACTGTCCCTTTATTTGCAGGGACAGACGACTCCCCCCGTTTCATTCGAATACGATAACGACGGGAATATGACAGCCCGTTATGTCGTTTCCCTGTCAAGAATGAAAGCGGATACTGATACCAGCAGTGCCGAAACCATGGCTGCACAGCAGAAAGAAGAAATCCCGTCAATAATGATGGGCGAACAGAAAATTACAATATATCCGAACCCGACCTCCGGGAAAATCACTTTGGCGATTACAAACCTGGATGCACGCCAGAAAAACACTTTTTTCCTGTATGACAGCACAGGACGATTAGTATTGTCCTCACAGATAAAATCGGAATCGACATCTATAGAAATCAAAGGCCCGGCAGGAATGTACCTGTTGGATATCCGCCTGGGAGAAGTTGTATCGAAATGGAAAATCATTAAAGAATAATACCATGAAATATTTATCTATATATCTTTTATTATTATTGTCCTTAAGGGCAGCCGGACAGCAAAGTATTACCCGGTCAATAAATGAAAGCGGGAGCACAAAAGAACATATCGCCCGTGATTATGTCAAGTTTTCGAACGGATATCGTTATAAGGCAACAGGTAGTTACAGAATGCGTGCGGCTATTGATGAACATATTGTCATTTCTGCGGATTATCAGTCAACTCCTCCTTCTGAAGCACGGGGACTGAACACTTCATATGCCGTAGGCAGCACTCAGGGAGTGGCCGGAGTTACTCCCACAGGCGCTGCAACTTATCAGATACCCATTGCTATTCCTCCCGGAACCGGAGGCGTACAACCGAATCTATCCTTAGCTTACAATAGTCAGAACAGCAACGGGTTGTTGGGATATGGGTGGAACCTGGCCGGCGTATCGGTAATAAGCCGTTCCGGTAAAACATATCACCATGATGCCAAAACAGAGGCAATACAACTCAATAACACCGATAACCTGATGTTGGACGGACAACGTTTAATGCTGGCTTCGGGAACAAATCTAACTAATGGCGCCCAATACAGGACCGAGATAGAAAGTTTCAGCGAAATTGCCTGTAAAACAATTGGTGCATCCCTTTACTTTGAAGTAAAAACCAGGGATGGGTGGTTATTGGAATACGGTACAACTACTGATTCGTACATAGAAGCTGCAGGTTCTTCTGTTCCTTTATGCTGGCTATTGGCAAAAGTAACCGATCCGTCGGGAAATTATATGACCTATTCCTACACCGAAAACAATAGTACAGGCGAATTTCGCCTCAAACAAATAGACTATACAGGAAATACAGGATTATCGCCTTACAACCGGATAGAATTCTTCTACGAAATGCGCACTGATCAAGAGACATCCTACATTGCCGGAAATGTGGCCAAGCAAACCGTCTTGTTGAGACGAATCAAGGCGACTTCCACAAATATCAATTTCAGGGAATATAAATTTAACTACTTTTTTGATGGATTTTATTCAAAATTGACCGAAATTGAAGAATATGGTCAAAACAATGTGAGATTTAATTCCACATTGGTGAACTGGGGAGAAGGAGATGTCACCCCTGGAGAAGAAGATTACGGTTGGATTCATCCTGCCAAAAGCAGCGGTAGCAATATTCTCTTTGGCGATTTCAATGGTGACGGGAAGACGGATTTTATTGAATATCCAGTAAAAAACAGTTATACTACTGAGGATAAGTTATCATTGTACCTGGCTACATCCTATTATGGGATAGTTGAATTTTATAAAAAAAGTTCTATCTCATTATCTGAAGGGTTCAGGAGAGCATTTCTTGCCGACATGAATGGTGACGGTAAAATGGACGTTGTATTGGTTTCGGCAGCCCCTAATGGAACATACAGATATAATTATTATTTTTCTGACGGAGAACGACTAACTTATAATTATAAGGGATTCAACACTGGTAATACATCGAACAACATTGAAGAAATTGCAGGAGATTTCAATGGCAACGGAAAATACGAGATTTTAATAAAGGATAGTCAACGATTGTATGATGAAAACGGAAATTTGATTGCTACCGGAGGAATTACATGGGGACAGAGACATTATGATGAGCTCCCGTATGACCGTAATATAATTGATTTTAATGGCAACGGAAAATTAGACCTGCTGGTACTTGATAATTCCGGATACAGGGTATATGAACTGAACGGCTCTAGCTTTACATTGATATGCTCAGGTACTGACTTGAAATACACTTCATCATTTGATTATAGTCCTCTTGTAGGCGATTTTAACGGAGATGGGAATTCAGATATTCTTGTTCAGAGATACAGTACAAATGAATATTATATTCTGTTTTCAAAAGGAACTGCATTTGAGAAAAAGTCGCTTCCAAATTTGAATATCACAGGTAAATGGTTTGCTGCAGACTTCAACAGGGATGGTAGGACGGATATTATACATTGTTCCCGGAATAACGGGTATGGATTTCCTATGAGGATAGGATTGTTTGATGGTCAAGGCTTCCAGTTCGAAACCGTTCGCTCCGATCTTATCACGGCAAGCGACATGAATATGGAGACAAGTTGGAAATATTTATATTTTTCGGATTTCAATGGAGATGGTGTCCCGGAAATATGTTTCACCAGGTATATCGATGCATTAATATTGAAATCTCTCGATAAAAAACAGAATTTACTGCTCCAATCCATTACCGATGGCCTGAACAGGCGGATTAGCTTCACATATACTCCCATGACATCCTCTGATGTATATTCGAGAACAACAGAATCTCATAGCTTTCCGGTCATCAGTATGCAGGTACCTCTCTATCTGGTCAAGTCAATGAGCATTATGAATAATAGCGGATTCAATGATCATATATCATACTACTATACGGATGCTCGTATACACCGGCAGGGAAAAGGTTTTTTAGGCTTTGGACAAGTAGAACAAATTAATTACCAACAAAATCGAAAAACCATTACCCATTACGATCATAATACATTTTATTATATGGTATATACGACAAAACAGGAAGTAAAAAATTATTCCGGTACCACCGATATTTCAACCGTTGATTATACCAATAATTACTTATATGTTGCTCCAAAAAGGTTTTTCCCTTATGTATCCCGACAGGTTACTACAGATCATCTGACAGGTTTAACAGTAACGACGGAACATCAATACAAAGCCGCTACTGTCGATCATGGAAATCCGTATAAAATTACAGAAACCAGGGGAGATATGAAAACTGAAACCACCATTTCGTGGATTGCCAAAGGCAGTATATTTAAAAACCGTCCCGAAAACATCCAGATAAAACGAAGCGGCCTTCAGGGTACTTATACAGAAACCACAACTTTACAATATGATGATAAGGGAAGGGTGTTATCAAATGTAGAACATTCGGGAACGAATGCTGCCGTGACCACCACATATAGCCGTTTCAATAAATTCGGTTTTCCGGAAACCATAACGACCAATGCGAATAATTGCCCTACAGTGACGGTTACATCCCAATATGACGCGTATGGGCGTCAAACCGGAATAACCGACGCATCGGGAACTACGGGTACACAATATGATATTTTCGGAAGGGTGAAAATGGTCACCAGAATCGACAACCTCACATCAGGTTACGAATATGACGGATTCGGACAAATAATAAAAGAAACGCTTCCTTCCGGTAATACGGTCAGTTTTGCCAGAGCATGGGATATCAGTAGCTCCCAGGTCTACCGCATTGACCGTACGGAGCAAGGAGCGCCTTCCCGGTCAGTATGGTACAATGCAACCGGACAGGAAATAAAATCACGGACAAAAGGTTTTTCGGGCGACATATATACCAAAAAGGAATATAACGGTAAAGGGCAACTTTATCGCAGTTACCTGCCCGGGTATGGCAATCCGGATAGCAAATACACAGAATATATTTATGATGTATACGGACGCCTTGGATCGGAAATATCCATAGCCGGAACGACCGGTTATGTTTATAGTGGTAATACAACAACCGTGAATTATCCCGATAATACATTCCGTACCACTACACTCAATAATGCAGGACTGATAGAGAGCATCACCGACGGAGGAGGAACCATCAGTTATATCTATAACAGTCTCGGCAAGCCGGCAACAGCAACGACAAACGGATCGACAACCACTTTCAGATATGATAACCGGGGAAATCGCATCGCATTAAAAGATCCGAATACCAGAGATACGCTTCGTTATGTCTTTGATGCTTATGGAAAATTACGGAACCGTACCAATGCGCGAGGACAACAAACCTCATTCCTTTATGATGCTGCCGGAAGGGTGATATCGGAGAATATCCCGGAAATGAACCTGACTTATGAGTATGTATCTTCGGGAAATGGAAAGGGACAACTGGAGAAGATTAAAACCGGAAATACGGAGTTACGTAAAATTACGTACAATAATCTGAGCATGCCAAAAGAAATAATGGAAAAGATTGACGGCACGGATTATATTACCGAATATTCATACGACCGATACGGACGACCGCTGGAAAAGAAATCCCCTTCCGGATTCAGGTTATCACATCATTACACCGGCGACGGATATCTAAGTGCTTTGTATGATGCCGCAAATAATACTATGTTATGGCAGGCCGGAACGGTAAATGCTTTGGGAAATGTAACATCAAGCACCTTGGGTAATGGATTGATACGAAATACGGAATATGACAGCAATATGATGCTACAAAACATCTCCTTAAATAACGGGGCATCCAAAGTTGACGAAATAGCATACAACTTCACCGTTTCTTCAGGCAATCTACAGCAACGCAATGACAAAACACTCCTCCGCAAGGAAGACTTCGGGTATGACGGCCTGAAACGCTTAAACTCGATAAGCCTGAACAACGCAGCCGCACAGAGTGTCGTCTATAAACCCGACGGCAGTATCGAGAGCAAGTATGATGTAGGCACTTACCTGTATGGAAGTAATAATCATGCTGTGTCAGGTATCAATAATCTGGCTACAGGTTATTCTCCACGGATGTTTGAACTGGAGCACACCTCATTCAACCGCACATCATCAGTAGCAATGGACGGACAAAGGATAACCTTCGCTTACGGGCCTGATAAACAGCGTAACATCAGCCGTTTTTATGAGAGTGCCGGCGTAACGACCCCACAAACCACCCGGTATTATAACGGTAATTACGAAAAAGAAGTTACGGGAAACAGCATTAAGGAATACGATTATATTTACAGTCCCGAAGGCCTGGTAGCAATAACTGTTACCTCCGGTGGAGCACGTTCTTTATATTATGCCCACACCGATCATCTGGGAAGCCTGAGGGTATTGTCCGACGGTTCGAAAAACATCTCATCCCGTTATCATTACGATGCATGGGGTAAACGTACACGTACAGCTGGAAGTGATATCACCATGCGGGGCTTTACCGGACATGAACATTTAGACGGGTTCGGACTGGTCAATATGAATGCCCGCATGTACGATCCTGTTTTAGGACGTTTCCTGAGTATTGACCCTTATGTACAGATGCCGGATAATACACAAAGTTTTAACCGCTATAGTTACTGTCTGAATAATCCATTGGCTTATACGGATCCGAGCGGAGAATTTTTTCTATGGACAATTATTACTGGGATCGTCGATTTCTTTGCGACAGGCTTATTTCAATGGGATTGGAAAAATTATGACCCAACAGCATCATGGTCCAATACCAATAAAGCATGGCAAATAGATTTGGGTCAGTTTAGAAGTGATCCTAATAAAGATGGGTGGGGTAGATTCTGGGAAGTTATTTCCCGGTTTACATGGCAGGCACCACAAACGGCAATTGGTTACACGGGAGCAGGGGTCCAGAATTTATTCGACGGAGTAAAAAGTGTCACCAATTATGGTGGAGCAACTGTAATTGAAACATATGGAAAATGGAAAGAAGGAGGTGGGGTCACTTTCGGAAGTTATATTTTCGGTGAACGTGGAATCCAGGCTGATCCAAAAAATAGTCTTTTTCAGCATGAGTATGGGCATTACTTACAAAGTCAGGCCACAGGATGGTATTACTTGACAAATCGGGGATTACAAAGCCTGTTTAGTCAAGAAAAAAAGCATAGTCACAATCGTGTTGAACAGGATGCAAATATAAGGGCTTTCAAATATTTCCATAAATACGAAAAAGAACTATTTGACGTATATGATAAAAAAAGCGGAGCATATATAGGAAAATGGGATTATAATGATAATCCCATATTGGATTATAACTGGCTGATACATTATGATTCGGAACATAATCAGGATGTTTTAAGAAAAAGAAAAATGAAATTGCAGTTCGAAGAATATTTTGGCTCTTTTTCTGTTCCGTAAATAAAAAAGTTGAAGGTATAAGATATTATTACATTCCTTGTCAAACTAAATTTATAATTTAGCTTAAAGTCTAATAACAACACAATTAAAAAATGCATTGTTATTAGGCTTTAAGATCCTCGAAAAGCAATCATTTTCCCGAGTTTGTATACATTTATTACACATGCTAGTAAAATCGCTTTTTCCGGACTGGAAATGCATTTGTTGCAGAAAAGATTATAAAAATGGGATTTTATGTGCCGAGTCTGGTATCTGGAGTATATTATACAATATTGATACAAAAGAGACCAATCAGACGTTTTTTTGAAGAGGCTGAATTCTAAGTTATCTCCAAATTTATTTTAATAAAAGAAATAACTTAGAATTCAGCCTCTTGCTGTTTTATACAAAGTAAATTCTACGAATAGAAATGACATTCATTTTTTTACTTTTCTCTGTTCTGTTTGTCAAAATCTTCCTGAAGTTTCGTGTACTTCTTTTCTAAATCAATGATATATAGGGTCAATTCTTCAATTTTCTGCAGTAATATAACCTGCATTTCACCAACCTCCATCCCGTTCTTTGCCATGCTTTCCGCAGGTGCAACTTCCGGTAAATGTTTGTTTTCAATAATAAATTCTTCTAACTCTTTAAGAGGTCTTAAATGGTAATCATCGGCAAATACAAAATCAGCTCCAAGGCTTTCAACGATAATTTCATTTGCTCTCAGTGTACCCATAACGTCCACTTTTACCTCATTCCCAGCTGAATTTAAACTTAATGTTTCGATCAGATTCCCTTCTTTACGCATAAAAAATTTAAGCCCACCCGAACCACCATTTGCAGAATTGGAATAATAGGAGGCAATACGTCCGACTGTATGATTCTGGTCGGCAACATGGAAATCAATATTTATCCGCGTTAATTCCGCATTTTGATTATCATTCGCAGAAAGTATAAGATGTCCCTGGTTAGGAGTATTAAATATTTCAAGTCTGGCTTTAGGAGCTAATGAACCAATACCTATATTACCATTGGGCTTAAAAGTCATCCAGGGGTAACTTGCATTGATTCCATCAGTTTGATTATTACCACCGATATAGCCATAATCAAGTACCGGGCCATCAGCAACAGCGCCAAATGAAAATAAGTTTCCGGTGCCATTGTATGATATATTAAATTCCCTTCCCCACCGTCCTGCACTATAATCAAAGTTTATATTAACTCCCCAGGGATAAACATTGGGATTGCGCACAATTACACTCTGGTTATTAAAAGTATGAGTTGTCTGGGCAAAGGATGAGAGTGTTGTAATCGATAAAACAAAAACAATAAAGATAGTTTTCATAGCTGGTTAATGTTTGGTTAATAATGTTATTTAAATATATTTCAACAAATTTACGCATTTTTTTGAACCGATTGAATAATATTCAGGGTTATTATTTTAAAACAATATAATGATGTGATATTTATTCCCCCGTTGAGTGGTATATTGCACGTTAAACGGTCATTTGTCTTCGCCGAATTCATAAATTCAGTGTGTAATGCCACTTGGAATATAATCAAATCTGAATCTGGCAAAAGGAAGAGAAAACCTGTTTTAAAGGTGTACTCCTTTTACGGCAGCATGTAATGTCAGAGATAAACTGAATTTATCATTCAGACAGAATCAGTTAAAGTCTTTCCGATTAAGTTAAACCGGTTTTATCAAAATACAGATAAACTTACCTGTAATTATTTCCCCTGTTTCGCCCAGGAATCTTTTAACGTCACTGTACGGTTAAAAACCAATTCCCCGGCAGTGCTATCCTTATCCACACAGAAATAACCCAGACGCTGGAACTGGAAACGATCTCCCGGTTGTGCGCCGGCCAGACCCGGTTCGAGTTTGCAGCCTTTTCTTATTTCCAGTGAATTTTCATTCAGGAATTCTTTGAAGTCAATATCTTTATGTCCGGCAGGATCTTCATCCCTGAACAACCGGTCATAAAGCCGCACTTCCGCGTCGATGGCATCTTTGGCAGAAACCCAGTGCAGGGTCCCTTTCACCTTCCGGTTGGCATCCGTGCCTGTCCCGCTACGCGTTTCAGGATCATAGGTACAATGGATGGCGGTTATATTTCCATCCGCATCCTTATCCAAACCGACACATTTCACTATGTAGGCCCCTTTCAGCCGGACCTCATTGCCGGGCGTCATCCGGAAGAACTTTTTAGGTGCATCTTCCATAAAATCACCACGTTCAATATATAATTCCCCTGAGAAGGGAACCATCCGCGTACCTGAAGAGAGATCCTCCGGATTATTTTCAATTTCCACCTCTTCGCTATATCCGACAGGATAGTTGTCAATGACCACTTTCACCGGATCCAGTACGGCCATCACCCGGGGAGCTATCCGGTTCAGATGTTCCCGGATACAATATTCCAGCAGGGCAATATCCACGACAATTTCCCGGCGTGCTACACCTACTTTTTCTGCAAACATCCGGATGGATTCGGGTGTATATCCGGCCCTGCGTAATCCCGATAATGTCGGCATACGGGGATCATTCCATCCGGCCACAATACCTTTCTGTACAAGCTCCAGTAAACGTCTTTTACTCATCACCGTATAACTCAGGTTGCGGCGGGCGAACTCGATCTGCCGGGGACGGTATTCCGTATCGATCAACTGATCAAGAAACCAGTTATACAAAGGACGATGTACCTCGAATTCAAGTGTACAGATGGAATGGGTAATTCCTTCCAGGTAATCACTCTGTCCGTGGGTGAAGTCATACATCGGATAAATACACCATTGGGTTCCGGTCCGGTAGTGGGGTACAAACATGATGCGGTACATGATCGGATCCCGCAACAGCATATTGGGAGAAGACATATCGATCTTAGCCCGTAACACCCTTGTTCCGGCTTCAAATTCCCCTACCCGCATCTTCCTGAAAAGATCAAGGTTTTCTTCCGGGGACCTGTCGCGGTAAGGACTGTTGGTTCCTGGCTCCGTGGGTGTTCCCCGCTGAGCGCTGATCACTTCTGCCGGCTGGTCGTCTACATAGGCTTTCCCATCCAGGATCATTTTTTCTGCCCAGTCATACAATTGCCCGAAATAGTCCGAAGCATAAAGCACCTCTCCGTCCCACCGGAAACCTAACCACTGAACATCTTCCAGTATCGATCCGATATATTCATCATCTTCTTTGGTAGGATTGGTATCGTCAAAACGAAGATTACATTTTCCGTTGTATTGCTTGGCCAGGCCAAAATTAAGACATATAGCCGTAGCATGACCGATATGTAAATATCCGTTCGGTTCGGGCGGAAAACGCGTATGCACCTTCCCTCCGTCCTTTCCGTAACGGATGTCTTCTTCGATGATCGCCTGGATAAAATTCAGGCTTTGCTTTGTTTCTTCAACCGGTAAATGGGTAGAATCACTCATTATTTTCAGCGTATTTTAAATTTCAAACTTATTGACGTACCTGGGCTCCTGTTTCTTTTTCAAGCGCCTGGACGATCCGTTGCATGGCTTTATCGATCTGTTTATCGGTAAGGGTCTGCTCCATATCCTGTAAGGTAAATGCCACCGCATACGATTTCTTTCCCTCTGCTATTTTTTCACCTTCATATACATCAAAGAGCGAGGTGTTTTTCAACAATTTGCGCTCGGCACGACGGGCCACATCCTGTATTTCTGCAAAACGAATCTTTTTATCTACCAGTAAAGACAGATCACGACGCACTTCCGGGAAACGGGGAAGATCCACATAGGTTATCTTCAGGCCGTTCAATAACCGTAATACGGTATCCCAACGAAAATCCGCATAATAAACCGGCGTTTTTATATCGAATTGTTTCAATAACTTCTGATGTACAACTCCCATTTCCAGAACGACATCCGATTTCTCTGAATAAACAAGTCCCTCTGAAAATATCTCATTGGAATCGATTTCATCCATCTTTAATGCAGAGAGGTGAATTCCCAAACGCTTAAAGATATTCTCAGCATATGCCTTCAAAGTGTAAAAAGTGGAAGCCTGCACCGGAGTATTCCAGTTCCCGTCCATTTTATTTCCGGTAACAAACAAAGCCAGGTGATGCTGCTCGGTGTAGCCCGCCAATGGCTGGCCGGGATGTGCCGGTTCTTTAAAGTAACAATTACCGAATTCATATAATTTCAGGTCCGGATTTCTACGGTTGGAATTATAGATAATTGCTTCCAATCCGCCGTAAAGCAATGTCTGGCGCATACATCCCAGATCCTGGCTTAAAGGGTTGAGGATGGTCACAGATTGTGTTGCTTTAAACATTTCCGAATCCTGATAATAAGACATTTTCGTCAGGGAATTGGACATGATCTCATTAAATCCGCAGCTGCTCAGAAAATCACCGGTTATATTCACGATCCTCTCCCGTTCAGGTTTTTGAGAGTATGAAAGCGTAGAATGCAGTTCATCACTGAAATCCACATTATTGTATCCGTAAATACGCAGGATTTCTTCCACGACATCCGCTTCCCGCTGAACATCCACACGGTAGGGAGGTACCTTAATTTCCATGCCGTACGTTGTCCGGCTTTCTATCGGGATATCCAGGGCTTCCATGATATTTTTTATGATATCCGGCGCTATTTCGTGACCTATCAGCCTGTTGATCCGTTTGTATTTCAATTCAACAGGGAAAGGACCGATAGGATCGGGATAAACATCCACCACATCGGAACTGATTTTTCCTCCGGCTATCTCCCTGATAAGAAGAGCTGCCCGTTTCAAAGCATACACGGTATTATTGGGATCGATTCCCCTTTCAAACCTGAACGATGCATCTGTGTTCAATCCATGCCGTTTGGCAGTCCGCCTGATAAACCTGGGATTGAAATATGCACTTTCCAGGAAAACATTCACTGTCCCGTCCGTAATACCGGAATCCAGTCCACCGAATACACCACCGATACACATTCCTTTTTCTGCATCACAGATCATCAGGTCATCCGCAGCCAACTTCCGTTTTACTCCATCCAACGTAACAAAAGGCGTACCTTCCGGCAAAGTTTTTACCACTACTTTGTTTCCCTTGATCTTATCCGCATCGAAAGCATGTAGCGGCTGGCACATTTCATGAAGTACAAAATTAGTGATATCCACAACATTATTGATGGGAGAAATACCGATAGAACGCAAGCGGACCTGCAACCATTCCGGTGATGGAGCCACCTGAACACCACTGATAGTCAACCCGCAATACCTGGGACATGCTTCTGCATTTTCCACCACAATTTCGACAGGAAGATGCTTATTATCTATTGAAAAGTGATCAATTGAAGGTATCTGATATCTCTCTTTTTTTGAAAATTCAGGAACATTTACTTCCAGATATGCAGCCAGATCACGGGCCACACCAATATGGGAAGCCGCATCAATCCTGTTGGGAGTAAGTCCGATCTCAAAAATATAGTCGGTTTCTATTTTAAAGTAATCCTTAGCCAATGTTCCGGGAACAGCTGCGGCGTCAAGCACCATAATACCGTCATGCGATTGTCCCAGTCCCATTTCATCTTCAGCGCAGATCATCCCTTCGGATTCAACCCCGCGTATTTTTGATTTCTTGATTTCAAAATTCCCTTCATCTGTATATATGGTCGTACCTATAGTTGCTACCACCACTTTTTGCCCGGCAGCGACATTAGGAGCCCCACACACGATCCCAAGCGGACAGCTGGTACCTACGTTTACTGTCGTTACACTCAATTTGTCGGCATTCGGATGTTTTTCGCAAGTCAAAACCTCTCCGATCACAAAACCCTCAAGACCGCCCTTAACAGGACACCATTCATCCAATGAATCAACTTCCAGACCGATAGAGGTCAAAATCTTAGATATTTCTTCAGGTTTCAGGTCGGTTTGGATATACTCCTTTAACCATCGATACGATACTTGCATACAGCGTACTTTTTATGATAACAATCAATTTTTAGTAAATAAGGATCCTGAGGCGACCAAATAAACTTTAATTATCCTATAATTAATGATTTAATTCTCAGAACTACCTCGCAAAAAAAGAACAAATATAGTGTATTTTCAGCAATGAATCATGTTATTTAAGCACTCAGTGCTATTTGTTGTTTTCTTAAGTCATATTGATCAAATTGATTACGTTTACTTAAATATGAAACAAAGTATAATTTCTATAAAATCGTCTAAGTTCATAATAATAAAAGTCATGCGAGTTCCCATGTAACCTTTAAAAAATGATGATTGTATGAAATTTATGGTTTGGTATTACTTAATCAATCGAACCTTTCAGGTTTTATCAATATTATTCGCTTTTTTTCTTATCTTTGTATAAGAATAAGTTGCATTATTGTATGGGGGGTCGAATGATGATTGTTTCCGGATGAAGAAGTTATTGATTATACTGGCTTGTGCAGTGGTTTTTTTTGTATTGTTCTCTGCAAAGTTCACTCCCGATGAAGAAATACACCAGGTCGATGTATTGGAAGTCCCTGTTGTTGACAGTCTTAAATTAATTTTTGTCGGTGATGTAATGGGACATGGCATGCAACTCAAAGGAGCATGGCATGATGGTGGAGACAGTTCCTATAACTATTTCCCTTCTTTACAATATGTCAGGGATTATATCTCTTCAGCCGACATAGCCATAGCAAATTTTGAAGTGACACTGGCCGGCGAACCGTATGAAGGATATCCGCGATTTTCATCACACAGTTCTTTTGCCGTTGCTTTAAAAGATGCTGGATTTAATGTAATGACCTTGGCCAATAATCATTCATTGGACCGTGGGAAACAAGGACTGGAACGAACCATTGACGAACTGGACAGCCTTGGGATTATACATACCGGGACATTCAAAGACTCCGTATCATGGAAAAACGAATACCCGTTAATCCTAGAACAGAATAATATCAAACTGGCGATCCTGAATTACACATACGGCACCAACGGATTTCCCGTACTAAAACCCAATATCATTAACCGCATAGATACCGTTCGTATGGCGGCAGATCTATCCAGGGCCCGTGAATTACAACCCGACTTAATTATTACCTGTATTCACTGGGGGGAAGAATATGAAAACGTTGAAAATGCGAAGCAACGAAAACTGGCTTCTTTTCTGGCCAAAAACGGTTGCGACCTCATTATCGGTTCCCATCCGCATGTCGTACAGCCTTTCGGAAAAATAGCCACGGATTCTGATTCTGTTCCGGTTCTCTATTCTTTAGGAAATTTTGTATCCAATCAGCGCTGGAGATATTCGGATGGCGGCATCGCTTTTGAAGTCAATCTCACCAAAGAAGATAGTATTACACGTATTCGTTCATATGGGTATGAACCCCTGTGGGTACACCGTTTCCCTGACAATAAAGTATCTGTTTTCCGGATCATCCCTGTTAATGACTATCTGAATCACCCGTCAAAATACATCATCAACGAGGCAGACAAAAAGTTAATGATGCAGTTTTATGACGATACGCAATCCACATTTTCCCGATTATCTTTTAGTAACTTTTACAGGACATCAACCTATACTCATTTGGTATGGCAGGATGAATTCAACGGTGAAGGACTCCCCGATCCTGAAAAATGGAGTTACGAACAAGGGTATGTGCGTAATAATGAAATACAGTATTATACGGCAGGACGCACCGAAAATGTCGTTCAACGTAATGGACACCTGATCATTACCGCCCGTAACGACTCTGTAACGATCGATGGTGAAAATCGTCCGGTCACATCGGCAAGCCTGATATCCCGCGGTAAAGGGGACTGGACATACGGGCGTATAGAAGTCCGTGCAAAACTGCCTTCATGTCTTGGCAGCTGGCCTGCCATCTGGATGATGCCGACAACCGGACATTATGGGGGATGGCCGAAAAGCGGGGAAATAGATATCATGGAACATGTGGGATATGATCCGGACAAAATATATTTCAACCTGCATTCCGAAAAATACAACCATACCAAAAATACAGGGAGAGGAACTTCCGTAGAATGCCCCGGCCCTGATAAAGAATTTCATATTTATGCCGTAGAGTGGTCTGCCGAAAAAATAGACTGGTTTCTTGATGAAAAGAAAGTCTTCACCGTGCATAATAATGAGCCCGGATGGGAAGCTTGGCCGTTTGACCAGCCATTTTACCTCATTTTAAACTTTGCATTCGGCGGTGCCTGGGGCGCCCAAAAAGGAGTGGATATATCAGCACTCCCACAGGAATTTACAATTGATTATGTCCGCGTTTTTCAATAATTATATATCATAATATTTACCCTGATTCATTCACAGGTACCTGAAACTTTTACCGGTTAACAAATCAAGTTTTTTTAACCGGTGCTTTTATTGAAAAATCAACAGCTTTAACATTAACCCTGAGCATATTAATGGTTAATATCGATTCAAAAAAATAGGTTTTGTTTTTCTAATTATGAAACATTGCGCTATCTCATCAATGAGATATTCCGTTCATTGTAAGCAGTATCACTAATGTATGGAGATCCGGATCACAAAATAAACCAATACCGGCAATCTGTATATTTTCTATTTCAGGAATGAGTATTGATATCAATAAATGCCTTTATTATCCCCAGCATTCATTGATGAATATCTCTTTTCATTACAAGTCAGTCGCTATTGCCGGTAGGTACGACATTCTTTTGTTTACGTTTTTTTAAAAAGTGGGATATTAACTTGTAGCCGACTTCAGCACTTCCCAATAACGTGGCTGAAGAAAATAAATTTCCGGCAACACTAAAAACCTTGTTCACAACACGGAATGAATCCTCAATCCGTTCCCAGTCCCTGGAAAGCTTTTTTTCCTGCCGTTTAATCTTTCTGCGTAACCGCTCTTTCTCCCGATAAATATCATCAAGATTGGAAAGACGATAATAATAACTATTCCTCATCGTCGTCTTCATCATATTCATTTTCTTCGTCTTCATCGTCGTCATCATCATCGTCATCATCTAAATACCTATCAAATATAATCGTGCTGAAACTACGAATTAAAGGATTCAACACCAATTTCTTCCTGAACAAGAGAAGAAATCCCATAATCAATAATGTTGCACCTCCCATGATCAGGAATGCCGGAATAAAACTTCCGAAAGCCTGTTCCATCAATACGATCAGAATGCAGGATATGTACACCCAAACCGAACCCAATAACAAAAGTACGATTACTGCCACGATCACCATGGCAACTATAGTAGATGTTTTTTCAAGCAGTTCCAGACGAAACAGATCATACCGTGTATCCAGGTAATTTTTCCCGTCTTTTAATAATGTTTTGTATTTTCCCCGAGGTGCCATTTTTTCAATTTTTGAAAATAGGAAAATGTAGATGTTTTCTACATTTTCCTCAACAATAAACTACGCTTTTTTTTCAACCGTTTCTTTTTCCGGTTTAGCCTTGGTCTTAAGATTGTGGATCAGATTAGTCAACTCTTCTTTGTTTAAATCAATTCCATAATCTTTCAATCTCTTTTTTAGCTTCTTACGTGTTTTAAGGCCTGAATCGGGAGCCAATAACAAAGCTGTGGCAGCACCTAACGCTGCTCCGCCTAAAAATGCAAAAATTGATGTTGCTTTCATGATACTGTGTTTTAATAAATGATTAGATATTCCTCTTACCGAAATATGATTTAATTGTGTTACATTTGCAATTAATTATCTGTGTTTGTTGTTCAGAAAGTACCATATTCGATAATATAAATCAAATTGATTTTAAAAATGCTTAAAGATACAAAAAAAATCTTTCTTTATATCATTTTCTTCATTTTTTTCGCCTTATTTTCTTTTCCGGTCTCCGCACAAGACAAGCTGATGGAGATATTAAAAGATGAAATGAAACGCGAAATGGATGGTTTTACCACAAAAAGTGATTCCATTGACCGGCCTTACTTCATCAGCTTTCGGGTGGATGATACCCGGTCTGAAACGGTAAGAACTTCTTTGGGTAGTCTGGTCTATTCCCGCGCTGCCCATAACCGTGTCTTTACGCCAATGGTACGTATAGGGACATACGAACTGGATAATTACCATCAGTTACGTGAAACAATGCCTGCAAACTACACCGATCCGTCATATCTTCCCATTGAAGACTCGGAAGATGCCATCAAACAATCTATCTGGTGGATGACAGACCAGGCGCATAAGAATGCCGTGGAAAGGTATGAAAAAGTACGTTCCAATCTTGCCGTGAAAGTAAAGGAAGAAGATACATCCCCGGACTACACTCCCCAAAATCCTGTCAAATACTTTGAACCTGAATTATCCGGCACGCATACCAGATTCAATCGTGCGGACTGGGAAAAGAAACTGAAACGTTACTCCGATGTATTCAAGCAATCGGAAGATATCATTAACGGGTGGGCAGATATCAGTGTCCAGATTGTACGAAAATACTATGTATCTTCGGAAGGAAGTGAAATAGCACATAACCTGGTATATATGCAATTAAATATCGGCGCAATGGTCAAAGCAGACGATGGTATGGAACTACCAACCTATAAAAACTGGTTTGCGTTATCGGCCAACCAGATGCCATCGGATAAGGAGGTGATCAGGGAAGCTGAACTGATGGTAAAGAAACTGAAAGAGCTAAAAGATGCCCCTGTGGTAGACACCTATTCAGGGCCGGCTCTATTATCCGCCGAAGCATCAGGTGTTTTTTTCCATGAAATTTTCGGCCATCGGGTAGAAGGACAAAGAATGCGTCAGGAAACGGACGGACAAACATTCAAAAAGAAAATCAATGAGTTAGTATTGCCTGAATTCATGACTGTTTATATGGATCCGACCATCAATAAATTCAGGGGAAAGGAAATCAATGGTTTCTATCAATATGATGATGAAGGCGTGAAAAGTGAAAAGGTCATGCTGGTAGAGAACGGTATCCTGAAAGGGTTCCTGATGTCAAGGGTGCCCATTGAAGGGTTCCCCTCCTCAAACGGACATGGGCGGGCATCTGCGGGACTTAACCCTGTAACCAGGCAATCGAACCTGATCATAGAGACATCACAACGCAAAAGCGAAAAAGACCTGAAACAAACGCTCAGGGATGAACTCAAACGGCAATCCAAGGAATTTGGCTATTATTTTGCCAAGGTAACCGGAGGATTCACACAAACAGGGAGGTATTCCCCCAATGCTTTTAATGTAACACCCAATGAAGTATACCGCATCTATGCCGACGGACGACCGGATGAGTTGGTACGTGGCGTTGACCTGGTAGGCACTCCTTTGGCTATGTTTTCCCAGATCGAACAGGCAGGAGGTGATTATGGGTATTTTATAGGAATATGCGGAGCAGAATCCGGATCCATACAAGTATCCTGTATTTCGCCTATGTTATATGTCAAACAAATCGAAATACAGAAAAAAGCAAAATCGCAGAGTAAACCGCCATTATTACAGAAACCATAAATTAATGGACATATATATTAATATTTGATATTTTTGCAGGCACGATGGCAAAAATATTTTTATTCCTTTTTGACTTCTTTGATAAACGAAAGGCTTTGCTATATGGTATCACTGTAGCTATCTTTATCGTTTCGCTATTCTTTACTTCACGCATACATTTCGAAGAAGACATTACCCAGTTCATTCCCGATGACGGGGAAATGAAAACGGCCAATACCGTTTTCAGGAATATTAAAATCCGCGACCGCATTGTCATACACCTGAGTCAAACAGATACTTCTCAAAATCCGGACAGGCTGATCGATTACTGCGACAGCCTGACCAACCTACTCTCCCCGTTAATACCCGATTATGTAAAAAATATCATCAGCCAGGTACAGGACGATATGATAGATGATGTATATGATCTGGTATATGATCATCTTCCTGTTTTTTTAGAGGAAGATGATTATGTTATCATTGACAGTATGCTGACACAAAAAGCCATTGCAACACGCTTACAGTCCAATTATACGACACTGTCGAACCCAAGCGGCTTTGCTATGCGCAGATTCATCGCAGCCGATCCGTTGGCCATCAATGCACTTGCATTAAGACATCTTCAACAGTTACAACCGGATAAACAATACAACCATTACCGGCAGCATATTTTCACTAAAGACCTCCGCCATTTACTGTTTTTCCTGGTTCCGGAAAGCAGTGGCACGGAAAGTGCCCATAATGCAGAAATCGTCGATCATTTGGACGAATCCATTGATCATTTAAAAGCTACTTTTCCGGAAATCACTGCAGAGTATTTCGGAGGACCGGCCGTAAGCGTGTGCAATGCCCGCCAGATAAGGCAGGACACGATGCTGACGCTCAACATCGCCCTTATTGTTATCCTTTTGTTTTTTATCATTGCCTTCCGAAGTAAAAGGAATCCGGTATTGATGTTGTTGCCCGTATTATTCGGAGGTGCCGTTTCTTTAATGATCCTCTACTTTATCAAGGGATCTGTTTCCGCCATCACAATCGGTGCAGGATCGATAGTAATAGGTATTGCGCTGAATTATTCCATACATGTCATCAGCCATTCGAAACATTCCCGTTCACCTCGCGAAGTCGTTGCAGGATTGTCGTTCCCATTAACACTAGGCAGCCTTACCACCATAGGTGCATTTCTCGGATTAACTTTTGCCAAGTCACAGGCTTTGGCTGATTTCGGTCTATTCTCAGCATTCTGCCTGATGGGGAGCGCCCTCTTCTGTCTTACTGTCCTTCCTCATTTATTACCCAAGAAGCAAAAAGAAGCCAAAGAATCAAAATTATTGAAATCCATAGAGCGCATCGCGTCCTACCAACCGGAAAAACAACGCGTTTTATTGATCATTATGGGCGTCTTTAGTATCGTCTGTCTGTTTTTTATCGGAAAAACAAGATTCGACAGCGATATGATGAACCTTAACTATATGGATAAAAAGTTACAACAGGCAGAAAAGAACCTGGAACTGATCAATTCCGATCCCGGCAAAAACACTGTATACCTGGTATCTACAGGAAGCGACCTGCAGGAAGCCGAACTCAACGAATTGCAAAACAGGAAAAAAATTGCCGGACTACAGGATAAGGGACTCATCACTCATCATGCGTCGGCAGATATTTTCCTGATTCCTGAAAAAGAACAGGAAATTCGTATCCATCGCTGGAACAGCTTCTGGACCAAAGAACGAAAAAACTCATTAAAAAACCAATTATTCGAAGAAGGGAAAAAACTGAAATTCAGCGAAAAAGCCTTTATACCTTTTCTTGAGCTCCTTGATGAAGATTACCGACCTGTTGATTTCACTAAAGAATCGTGGGTGAAAGATGGGTTACTTTCCGAATGGCTGACCGAAACCGAAGGAATGAGTATGATCCTGTCCCAGATCACCATTCCCGAAGGCCAAAAAGCCGAAGTATACCAACAGCTCGACGGAATTGACAACCTGGTTATATTCGACAGATCGTATTTCGCCAGTAAGTTTGTCCGTATCATTAGCGATGACTTCTACTTGATTTTATTCATATCCTCATTCATAGTATTCTTCGCTCTTTTAATAACTTACGGACGTATGGAGCTTACCTTAATGACTTTCGCTCCAATGGCGCTCAGCTGGATATGGATCTCAGGTATCATGGGAATGACCGGTATCGGGTTCAATATCGTAAATATTATTGTATCTACATTCATATTCGGATTGGGGGATGATTACAGTATTTTTATCACAGACGGATTAACCGAAGAATACAAAAGCGGGAAAAAGACCCTGTCATTCCATAAAACAGCCATCTTTATGTCGACTTTCGCTATGATTGTCGGCACCGGAGTCCTGATCTTTGCCAAACACCCCGCCCTGAAGTCCATTGCCTTGATCTCCACCTTCGGGATGTTATCGGTAGTGTTGATCGCTTATACCGTACAGCCTTTCCTGTTCCGTTTCTTTATCTCCGGAAGAACAGCAAAAGGAAAATATCCATATACCTTACGGAGCTTATTGTGTGCCATATTCTTTTATCTGGTATTCGGCTCAGGATGTATTTTACTCTCCATCATAAGCGTACTTTTGAAAATAGTTCCATTTCCTTCAAAAAAGAAAAAATATGCTTTACACTGGTTGATGAGTAAATTATCCAAAGCAGTGCTCCACGGCTATCCTCTGATGAAGATCCGGCTCATGAATCAGGCAGGTGAAAATTTCAAACAGCCTGCAGTGATTGTTGCGAACCATCAATCATTCCTGGACATTTTACGCATTCTTGCCTTATATCCGAAAATGATCATGCTGGTGAACAAATGGGTGTGGTATTCCCCTGTCTTCGGCTTATTGGTCCGTAATGCCGGATTTTATTGTGTGGAAGAAGGGGTGGAAAAATCTTTGGAAAAAGCACGGTCACTAGTAGATGATGGTTATTCGATCGTTGTGTTTCCCGAAGGAACACGTTCCATAGACGGTATCATAAAAAGATTCCATAACGGGGCTTTTTATCTGGCACAACAGCTACAGCTGGATGTGCTACCTATAGTCATGCATGGCAATGGACAGGTAATGCCAAAAAATGATCCCTTCTATATCCGTAACGGCTGGTTATCTACGGAAATATTACCCCGCATTGGCAATGACGAATTACGACAGAAAACGGTCCGGGAAAACGCCCATGATATTTGCCACCTGATCAGGGAACACTATGCAAAGATGGAAAAACACTGTGATGTTCCCGAAAATCCTTACTTCCGGAACAAACTGGTCACCAACTACATTTATAAAGGGCCGGTGCTTGAATGGTATTTACGGATCAAATTGCGTATGGAACATAATTATAAATTATTCGACGAAATGATCCCACAAAAAGCTGTTATTTCCGATCTCGGGTGCGGCTATGGCTTCCTGTCCTATATGTTAGCCTTCCTGTCGAAGGACCGCACAATAACGGGAGTGGATTATGACCACACTAAAATCGATGTGGCCAACCATTGCTTTTCTCACAATCAACAGGTACAATTCATCGGTAAAGATATTTCAGTATTTGACCTTACCCCCTGCGATGTGATGATCCTGAGTGACGTGTTGCATTATCTGCTTCCCGAAAAGCAGGAAGCGTTATTACAGCGGTGTGTCGAAAACCTGAATCCCGGGGGAATGATCATCATCCGCGATGCCAACCGGAATATGAACAAAGCGCACCAGATCACAAAGCTCACAGAGTTCTTCTCTACCCGCTTATTCCGGTTCAATAAAACCACCAATCCGCTGCATTTCCTTTCTGAGAAAGATATCCGTAATTTCGCCGAAAAAAACCGATTGAGCTGTCAAAGCAGGAATAATGACAAACATACTTCCAATGTGATCTACCAGTTACAACAGATATCCTGACACATCAGGAAAAACAACCCACAATAGTATATTTCTGACGGTTCCGTCCTCCCGAAACCCATATATTTCCGCTTCTCAGCCAGGCATGAGCGATCATCCTTCCCCGATCATTTTTAGCAACACCCATGTATATCGTCGACTGAATATTTCTTCGGTGTAACATCCTTTTGGCTGCAATAGACTCGACCAGGCATTTACGTGACCAGACCAGATGCCGGCATCTGGCAATCGCCGCTTTTACCTGTATAATCTGTTCTTTCTCATGCGGAGACGGAGTAGTTATATCCGTTTCCAGACGGGACTGTCCTAACCATCGTGTATAATGCTTTATATGAAAAACAGTCGTGATGATACGTACCCATAAAGTTGTCCACGCAGCTTCAAAAAAAATCCGGCGTTCATTTTTCTTCAGGTTGAAAATTTTGGATACAAGCATTGGGTAATACGAATTGAGAATTGAGAATTGAGAATTATTAGTTATAAACTTTCTAACTTTCTAACTTTCTAACTTTCTAACTTTCTAACTTTCTAACTTTCTAACTTTCTAACTTTCTAACTTTCTAACTTTCTAACTTTCTAACTTTCTAACTTTCTAACTTTCTAACAATATTCTTCAAATATAGCTAAAAATCAGGATTCATTTTTGATTATCTTTGTCTTTTCAGAACGGAAATCCATGAAGGAAGGTCTTTATTCCCTTACAGTCATACTATTTTTCTTGTTTCCTGCTTATCTGACAGCCCAGGAATCTACGTTACTGACAGGAACGGTTACCGACAGTACAGGCCATCCTGTAGAAGGGGCCTACATCCTGATCGAAGAAACCAACACGGGCACCAGCACTTCACCGGATGGCCGCTACGAATTATCACTGGTGTCCGGAAAGAGTTATTCCATTGTCATATCACATGTCAGTTATGCCACCATACATACAACAGTGGACCTGAAAAAAAACAAGCCCCGTACTGTCCGACAAGATTTTACCTTGACAATGGCTGGTGAAAAAATTCCGGAAGTCTCTATAGTTGGGTTACATCCCCAGGAAGGGACATTACAAAGGATCGAGACCAGAGAATTTAAACAACTACCCAATCCTTCGGGAAGTATCGAGACATTGATCAAAACACTTCCGGGAGTAGCGTCCGGAAATGAACTCAGTGCACAATATTCGGTACGCGGAGGCAATTTTGATGAAAACCTGATCTATGTGAATGATATCGAGATACACCGTCCGTTTCTGATCCGGTCCGGACAACAGGAAGGACTCAGCTTCATTCATCCCGACCTGGTGGAATCGGTTGATTTTTCTCCGGGAGGATTCGATGCCCGTTACGGGGATAAAATGTCTTCCGTACTGGATGTAAGGTACCGGACTCCTGAAAAATTTGCAGTCAATGCATCAGTCAGTTTGTTGGGAGCATCTGCATCCATAGAAGGACTGGCCGGAAAAAAAACCTTTTCCTATCTTGCCGGTATCCGTTATAAAACATCACAATACCTGTTGGGCAGCCTGGATACGGAAGGGGATTATTCTCCTGATTTTCTGGATGTACAAAGCCTGCTACGCTACCGTATGTCGGAAAAATGGGAAATAGACTTTTTAGTGAATATTGCGCAGAATAAATACCATTTCGAACCGGAAGTCCGTACCACCAATTTCGGAACCATTTACGATGCCTACCAGCTCAAAATTTATTACGATGGCCGGGAACAGGACCGGTATAACAGCGGCCTGGGGGCAATGACACTGAATTACCGTCCATCAGATAACTGGATACTTAAACTAAACGGATCGGCCTATAAAGCATATGAGAAGGAAACATTCGACATTGAAGCCTCCTACCTGCTCAGTGAGCTGGAAAGTAACGCTCCGGGATCTTCCGTATCCGACAGCACGTTACATATCGGTATCGGTAGTGAGCTGAGCCATGCCAGAAACTATCTGGATGCTTCCGTTTATTCGGTAACACATATCGGCGAATATCAGACGGGGCGTCATTCTTTACAATGGTCGGTGGCTTTCCGGCAGGAGATCACCGATAACAAGATGAATGAATGGATAATGATCGACTCGGCCGGATACTCGGTACCTTACGACGGGGAAAGCATCCGGTTGAAAATGTCGCGCTATGCCGATAATTACCTGAAAGTCCACAGACTGATCTCGTGGGTACAATACCGGCAAAAACTGACCGGGAACCATCTGGACTGGACAATTACCGCAGGCCTACGGCTGAACTACAACGACGTCAACCGGGAATGCCTGGTCAGTCCGCGTGTATCAGTGAGGATACAACCCCATCAGCACCCCCGGCTATCCGCGCATTTTGCTGCCGGCCTGTACGGACAGCCTCCCTCCTACCGGGAGCTGCGCAATACCGACGGAAATATGAACCGAACAATCAAAGCGCAACGCTCTGTCCACTATGTTATCGGTGGGGAATACGCTTTCCGGATAGGATACCGGCCCTTCAAACTATCGTCCGAAATGTATTACAAACAACTCAGCCGGCTCATCCCTTACCGGATGGAAAACGTACGGATCTACTACGCAGGAGACAATATGGCTTCCGGATATGTAACAGGATGGGACATCAAACTGAACGGCGAATTTGTGAAAGATGCCGAATCATGGGTCGGCATTTCGCTTATGCAGGCCAGGGGAAACATAAAAGATGACGGTCACGGCAGCTACCCGCTTCCCACAGACCAACGGGTCAACTTCAACCTGTTTTTCCAGGATTATATTCCGGGCGCATCTACCTGGCGGGTATTTCTTAACCTGGCTTTCAGCACCCCTCTACCCTATAACTATCCCGATCCCGACCGCTTCGACCAGCTATTCCGGATGCGTGCCTACCGTCGCGTGGACATCGGCCTGAGCAAGGAATTCTTTAAAGGAGACCGCTCAGGGAAAGTTTTCAAACAAATCAGGTTAAATGCTGAAATATTCAACCTGTTCGATACCAAAAATACCATTTCTTATTTATGGGTACAGGTTGTCAATAACCAAAACAGGCAAAACCAGCAGTATGCTGTTCCCAATTACCTGACGGCCCGCAGGGTCAATGTACGGTTAAGCGCCGAATTCTAAGCTATATATAAGCGGCTACTTTTTTACGATCCGTTTGTTCGGTTTCAAACTCCGAAGTAACTGCACTGCTCCCCATAGGAACATTTTCATTCCGGTATTCCATGGTGCTATGTATGACAGACCTGGCAGATGTATGAAACTCCTTAGCTCCTGTTTCAGACTCAATATATGCGATATTATTTTCGCGCACGCCACTGCCGGGCATGATAATGATACGTCCCTCCGCACGCAGGACAAGTTCCCGGATCAATGGTATTCCGCGCACTGCATCCGGTTGCTGTCCGGACGTAAGGATACGGTCACAGCCCAATTCTATCAGTTGCTCCAGTGCAACAAATGGTTCACGGCAAACATCAAAAGCACGGTGAAAGGTGACGGATAAAGGCTTGGATGCTTCTATCAATCTGCGCATCAGTGACACATCGATATCTCCCTGTTTCGTGAGGCATCCGAATACTACCCCGTAAATTTTCAACTGTCTGGCCATTTCAATATCATACAACATCGATTCTATTTCTGCGGGAGTATAAAGGAAATCACCTCCACGGGGACGTATGATAATATTTATGTCAATAGCTGACGTTAACTCCTGTGCCATACGTATCTCGCCATAACTCGGTGTCGTACCTCCTTCCGGTATCCCCGCACATAGTTCTACCCTCTGTGCACCTCCGGCTTCCGCCTCAACACAACTCTGCGCCGAGTTGGCACATATCTCTATAATTCTTCCCATGATTGTTCACGCTAAGATTTGCAAATATAATGTAAATCAGGTGTATTACACTACTCAATTTCAATAGTTTTCAGTGCAACTTCATTATGGGATGCCTAGTCACAGGAGTCTGTTGCACAACGGAGGTTGACGCTCTAAAAATTATTGCTCATATCTCTATACTAACCCAATAACCACAAAAAGATAATGAAACAAAAAATAATATCACCGAGCCAATTAAGTAGGAAAATACCAACCAACCCTTTAATTTGCTATTTTGTTCGTCTTTATATTTTTCTGACAACTCTGCAAATTTTCTTTTGTTGATAAAAAACAAACTCAACACACAAAAGATAATTACTATTGCCCATACAATATAATTATTGATCTTTTTATCAAAAATATATAGCACAAATATACAAAGGGATAAACAGATAAAACCAAAACTTAAAAACACTACGATACTACCAGCAACGTATCCACTCTTTTCGCCCCACTCCTCATAGAATTTTGAAGTCCGATAGTATAAATAATTAAAAAAAGTTTTCATAGTTATTTTATTTATAAGGCATTGTTTCTGGATGTTCAAAAATTCCCATTTTGTATTGTGGAATTAAAACTTTATCAACCCATTGATAATGTAGATTCTTTCCGCCAAAAGACAAATATTCCGGACTTACGATGGCAATATCTGCTTAAGCATTATTTTGTGAATTTAACTTTTATTAAAATTTCGAACTTTATCATTTCTCACTTTAGTAAATACACTAAAAACAAGTAGTGGAATAGAAATTCCAATTGGCAAAAACCCAAATGAATAACTTATTCGACCTTTGGCAGAGCTCCATAAAAACCATGTTATTAATACTATAAATGCTATGGTTATTATAAAAAATATTGATGAATCAAATCTATGTTCTGCTTTAATATCACTAATTTCATATTTATTCATAGCATTACATTTTTTACAGGTCAGATCTATTTTGCATCCATATCTTTTTTTAAATTCAACTCTATCGGATGCCTTAATTTTTAATGTGTTTTTTGTTGAACACCGTTTACAGCACACTATTAAACGCATATTATTATTATTATTTTATATCCTTCATTTGCCTATTATACCCGTCAGCTAACTGTCGCATGGATTTACTGCTTCCTTTATTTGAATTCAAAAAATGATTCCAAGAATTTTTAATAGGGCCTTTGAATTACTTTTAAAGAATGGAAGGACATGGTAAAATCAAACCACACAAAGCTAAATTTTTGTCCATAAAAACAAATATATGTAATAATCTGAATATTCTACCCAATTGATCATTCGACGTAGTTACACTTCCGTTCAATTAAAGATTTAAACTTATTGATGCATACACAAAACACAACAATCAGAATGAAACTGTAATTCCGGCATTATAAGATCTTTGTATCGGATAGCCAAGTCCTTCGCCTGCCATCTCTACGTCCCATAATTTGAATTTACTGAAACAGAACAAATTGATGCCGTTAATATAAAGCCTGACATTACTTAAATATATGGCTTTTAATATTTTTGAAGGCAATGTATAACCTATTTCCAAAGATTTTAACCGTAAAAAGGAACCATTGCGCATAAACCAGGTATGCTTTGCTCCCCATTGCAGATCACCGGATAAATCATAATAGGCTCCCGGAACATTATTTTCACTGATCCCGGTACTGAGCCGGGGCCACATGGCATATATGTCCCGGTTATTTTCCGACCAGTGGCTGTCAGCATAAGCTTTAAGAAGATTGGTACCTTTATCAAAAGGTGATGTGGCGGCGGCATTGATCCAGAAACTAGAACGTGCCGACCCCTGGAAAAAACAGGAGATATCAAAATTTTTATATCCGGCGGAAATTCCGAATCCATATATGATTTCCGGAAGAGTGGGGTATCCTATAGGAGCCATGTCTGCAGTGGTTATGCTACCGTCACTGTTGATATCCAGGTATTTGATATCCCCGGCTCCATAACTACCGAATTGCACCGGAGAATTAACTGCCTCTAAATCGTCGTTAAAGAGCCTTTCAGCAATCAATCCCCACTGCTGATAGATAGAGTGCCCTTCATAAGCTGGTTCTTCAAAAACAAGAATTTCGCTGGCAGCATAAGTAAAATTCGCCCATGTCCGGATATGGAAATCCTTACCTAATTTACTTTTAAAATCAAGCGACCCGTCGATTCCTCTTGATTTGGCTTCTCCCGCATCTGTCCAGGCTAAAC
>JAISOY010000066.1 GCA_031275285.1 Bacteroidales bacterium
AAGGATGCGGTTATCCATTTCATCCAGACCGTGCTTGTCGATATTCAGGGCATCTAAGGCATAACGCGTAATTTCAAGGTTGATGGTACCGTCGCCTTTCACCTGAGCAAAATCACGGACCCTACGTAACAATGCATTGGCAATACGTGGCGTACCCCGACTGCGCGATGCAACCTCAAAGGCTGCTTCTTCCAGAATGGGGACATTCAGTATACGTGCTGCCCGGGAGACAATGCCTGTAAGGATATCGGTATTATAATACTGAAGATGACAAGTGATCCCGAAACGTGCCCTCAGAGGGCTGGTGAGCAATCCCGAACGGGTAGTTGCTCCCACCAGCGTAAACGGGTTCAGGGTGAGCTGGATGGAACGTGCGCTGGGTCCCTTATCAATCAGGATATCAATGGTATAATCCTCCATGGCCGAATACAGGTATTCCTCTACTACCGGACTTAACCGGTGTATTTCGTCGATAAATAAAACGTCATTCTTTTCCAGGTTGGTCAGGATACCGGCTAAATCACCAGGTTTATCCAGTACCGGACCGGAAGTGAGTTTAAGGTTGACTCCTAGCTCGTTGGAAATAATGTTGGCTAAAGTGGTCTTTCCAAGCCCCGGAGGTCCATGCAACAATACATGGTCGAGGGCTTCGTCGCGCATTTTGGCAGCCTGCACAAAAACACGCAGGTTATCCACCACTTTTTGCTGTCCGTTGAATTCTCCGAACCCGGAAGGACGCAACGAACGGTCGAGTTCCTTATCTTCCTTGTCCCAGTTATTGGTGCGAAATTCTATATTGTCTGACATGGCTTATTTTCGTGCCTCAAAGATACAACCATTTATATTGCAAATTTATAGATTCCGGCGAATTTAATTTTTTTTGCGCTGTTACTGATTCTATGATTACCTTTGCAGTTCAAAACCGATAAAACAGATATGAGCAATATAGTAGCGATCGTAGGCCGTCCGAATGTAGGTAAATCTACTTTATTTAACCGGTTAACAGGACGTAAGGATGCCATTGTGGATGAACAATCAGGCGTTACCCGCGACCGCCATTACGGAAAAGTAGAATGGAACGGTCAGGAATTTTCAATCATTGATACAGGCGGATACATTACCAATTCAGACGATATTTTTGAAGAAGAGATCCGAAAACAGGTACTTCTGGCTATTGAAGAAGCGGATGTAATCCTGTTTCTGGTGGATGTTACTTCCGGTATTACCGATCTTGAGGAAGGCGTCACAGATATTTTGCGTAGGACAAATAAAAAGATCATTCTTGTGGTCAATAAGGTCGATACCAATGAGCGTCAATACGATGCCGCCATATTTTATAAATTGGGATTGGGTGATTATTTCACTATCTCATCCATCAACGGCAGTGGAACAGGTGATTTGCTGGACGCGATCCTTGAGCAATTCCCGGCAAAGGAAAGTATCAATGAAGAAGCAGAGGAATTACCCAGGATCACTATTGTGGGCCGTCCGAATGTGGGAAAATCATCACTGATCAATGCCCTGACGGAAGAAGACCGTAATATAGTTACCCCGCTTGCCGGTACCACACGGGATACCATCGATACACTGTATAATAAGTACAATCATCGCTTTTACCTGGTGGATACGGCGGGTTTACGAAAGAAAGGAAAGGTAAGCGAAGATATAGAGTTCTATTCGGTTATGAGGGCCATTCGCGCTATTGAAAATTCGGATGTCTGTTTGTTGATGATTGATGCTACGCAAGGAATCGAAGCTCAAGACCTGAATATCTTCCGGCTGATCCAACGTAACCGGAAAGGGGTGGTTATTTTAGTGAATAAATGGGATTTGATCGAAAAAGACAACCACACCACCAAACGGTATGAAGAGGTCATACGTGACCGGATCGCCCCGTTTACAGATGTGCCGATCATTTTTACCTCCGTAGTGACCAAACAGCGACTGCAAAAGGTACTCGATACGGCTATGGAAGTATATAAGAACAGGACTAAACGTATCCCCACCCATAAACTGAACGAGGTGATGCTGCAGGTCATCGAGAACCATCATCCACCATCGGTAAAAGGAAAATATATCAAGATAAAATACGTTACACAATTACCTACCCTGGCTCCATCATTTGTGTTTTTCTGCAATTTGCCGCAATACATCCGTGATCCGTACAAACGTTACCTTGAGAATCAACTCAGGGAGCATTTTGACTTTACAGGTGTACCTATGCAGCTGTTTTTCAGGAACAAATAGCCCAATCAAACGTTCGTCACCGAAAAAACTACTTTTGTCAAAAAAAAGGGTAAATAATGCTATTTTTATGTAACATTGTATCATGATTTTGAGTATACACATGTAAAATATGTTTCAGATATGAAAAAATTATATTTATATTTTATTTCCCTTTGTGTGGTTTGCCTTGCAAGCTGTAACAAAGACAATGAAGATTCTCCTGCTTCAGGAGAAAATCCTGCCAAAAAGGAGTTGATGAATGGGAGCATCATCATCAACAATAATCCTTCTGCAATAAAGGTCAAAGCTCTTAATGAATATCCGGAAGGTGTTTCAACCGAAAATGATTTTATTTCGGCTTCACGTTCCAGAAAATCATTATTAAAACGAAACGATGTTCCTCTAACCCCTGTATACGGTAATGATTACCGTTTTAAACTGATTGCTGAGGTAGCTCCGTTTGAGGTTGATATAGACGGATGTGAGTGTCCGTTAACCATTCAGGCTACTCATGTAAAAATGACTGATGATGCTAAGTATGCTTTTGTTTCCTATAATACCAAAGGACCTGATCATGTGGGCGCCATTGCCGTTTTTAAGATTACATATACAGGATCGGGAAATGATGTAGGTGCTACCGTTGAAAATATAGCATTGATGAGTTTACGTCATTCGGAAATCAGTGCTATCGATTATGATCCGGTCTCTAATCGTATCTATGCAGTAGGAGCGAATGAAGATCCGAATCTGGGGTATGATGAAAAATATGAAACCGATCTTGCTTTCTTCCTGGTAGCACAATTAAATGCAGATAAGACCTTTAGTTTTAATGAAGATGGGTATTATGCAGAACAATTGACATCATATCAGGGTACTTCCGTAAAGATGGCCAAAGGTAATATATATGCTGCAACCGGTAGCGGTTTGAATGGAACGGATGGCGGATTGTATATCATCAATGCAACCGACTATTCCAGGGTAAAATTTATTGATCTGGAGAATGCCCGTTCTGTTGATGTAGACGATAATCATATCTATGTGATGCAAGCAGAACATGCCCGTATCAACAAATATGACCTGAATGGAAATCTGATCGCACAAATCTATAATGTAACCAGTGAAGCTACCCAACAGGAAGCTAAATCGGAAATGACAGTATGGAAAGATTACATTTTTTCAGCCATGAATGAAAGCGGATTACGGATGCTTGACTTGGATGGAAATGTGGTAGACCAGTTGGATCGTCCCGGTTCTGACCCGGAAAACCATGTAACCAATAGTGTGGCTTTGAACAGCGATAAGAAAAACAATTCAATGGGAGATGCGGTAGAATCTAACCTGATGCTGTTGGCCAATGGTGGTAAAGGTTTGTACTGGTATGATATCAAAAAGGTAGACGGTGAAGACCAAATCGTGTTGTGTAACAATAACAGTATTAATTTCGGAGACGGATATTCGGCTAATTTTGTAGCTTCCAAAGGAAATATCGTATTTGTCGCAGACGGATTAGGCGGATTGAAGGTCCTCTATATAGATTTTAATAACGGTAAGCCCATCGATCCTCCGGTACCGGGTGAAGCATGTACTTCTTTTATGAGTTACCTGTTTAATGGTACGAAAGCCAGCCTATTACCTGAATCAAAAAATGTATTTACCAGCGATAATCAGATTGTTAATACATTATTCGGAAATGCAAACGATGTTCCACGGTATATCGAAGTACTTGGAGAATCTCCCGTATTCATCAGCTATATCGCTGAAGGAGCAACTTTCAAAAATGCACTGGGTTTCTTTGTAGTTCCAGCCGGACAGGATATTGAAACTTATTATACCAACGAGGTAAAGGATAATCTTTGGGAAAATGCCGGAACATCGTCCAAGAAGATAAAGGAAAAATATATTATCTTCAATAATATCATGGATTATAAAAAAGGAGGATCGTTAGAATCCGGACAAACCTGGCAGATTAAAAATTATAACAGGCAGGATGGTAACTTCAACCAGGGTGACCGCATTGTGCTCTTCCTGGCGCCAAACAGCTGGAATTCACAGAACGGATGGGTTAATTACACCAATAAAGGATATACCATGCCGGTGTTTACAGATTGGAAGATCAATCAGAATGATCCTAATTATTCTTGTGATTACAATAATAACTTCTCGGGTATTCCTTACAACACATTCTATTCGGTCGATTGTAAGAGTATTGTATTGTTCTTTGAAGATAAATCCACTGGTTCGGACAAGGATTATAACGATATGATATTCTCTGTAATGTCACAGATTGACGAAGAAGGGCAATCTACAGCCAAACTTTCAAAACCGAAGTATTACATTTCTTCAGCCACTTATGAAGACGGGCAAAATGAACAATCAGTCGTGTTCAATGGTCAGACTTTATTTCTGGGGGAGAATTAAGATAAAATATTATTAAAAACAAAACAAGCAGTTCATTATGAACTGCTTGTTTTGTTTTTAATAACTATTACTTGTTATTATTTCTTTGAAGGGACTAATATAATTGCATCAGCCGGTACATTGCCTGCTCCGTTAGCAAGAATACTCACATGGCTTTTTTTCCCTTTTGGTAAAGAATAACTTCCTAATAATACCCATTCACCAGAGGTTTGTCCTTCTACCACAACATCGGAAGTCTGAATATTTTTTCGAGTAGTGTTACCACCATCAAATATATCGATAGATAATTCTTTGGTTAGTTCCGGAATTTTTGGGAGATACGAATAAATATCATACTTCCCTTTACGGGGAATATCTATATTAAACTTTACAGAGCCAGAACCATTTTTAGATACCAGCATAGTTGGTCCGTAGCAACGATTTTTCTGAATTTCCCATTCACCATCGGTTTCAATAAGATCTTTATAGTCGTTATCTACCAGGATCTCAAATATGCTTTCATCTGCTAATGGTTTTTCTATTAGTGTATTCTGAAGTTTCTTCACATCGATGTGTTGTACATCTTTTTTTCCATCAATGGCCATGGATGCTGCAACAGCGGAAGATTGGGCAAGCACCATAAAAACAGGCTCCATACGTATGGAACCGAAAGCAATATGTGTTGAAGAAAGACATACGGGTACCAACAGGTTACGACAGTCTTCCTGTTTGGGCGTGATGGACCGGTAGGCGATAGGGTAGGGGCCGAATCCACCGACTTCCACATTCCCTTCATTTTTTACCTGTCCATTGATTACCAAACGTTGACAATTATGGGAATCCATCGTATAGGCCGCCATACCTATCCCATCTTCTACCACTTCTTTTCCCTGACAATTGGCTTGGGTCATTACGTAAGCGCCAATCATTCGCCGGGCTTCACGGATATATAGCTGAGGCGACCAATGCCCGTATTCTACATATTCGTCTTTCGGATAACCCCATTTCAGCATTTCAGTCCTTATTTCTTGCGGTACACGGGGATCATGTCCGAAAAAGTATAGTAATCCTTTGGTATATATCTCATGATCTTTAATGATTTTTTCCCGGACTTCATAACTTCCATCGGGATAATCATAATTAGCGCCGATCATATCTGTTGAAAACCCGTTCCGGTTATTGATGTCCGTTTTATTATTAGGCATACGGCTCCAGATAAAGTAGTCATTTAAGGATTTTTTGTCGGGTTGGGCTTTTATCAGTCGAACCAATAATTCGTACATGGTTGAGTCATATCCTTCCGGACGGCTAATAGGAACTAAATTGGCAGGATCGGAAGTCAAACAAATACGATAATTATATGCCTGGATTTTTTTGTCTCCTGTTCCGTTCGGTTCCAGTATATTACCGGTGACGCCCCATACCAGTCCGCTTTCCGGGTTCCCCGGAATTACATAGGGATCTATGCCGTCAGGAAACTGGTGTCCGTGCATCAGTTGAACCCCATTGATCGTTTCGTTGTATTCCTTGTTGTCTTCGCGGCCTGTTGCATAAGGAACTCCGGCTTTTGCCATCAGATCCCCTTCGTAAGTGCAGTCAATAAACATCCTGGCTTTGATCACCTTATTGTTTTCCGGAGACGGATTTACTGAATTTTCAACCATGATCTCCTTGATGGAACCGTTTTCTTTTTTTACAGAAACCAGCCTCGAATCATACATAATATCCACTTCACCTTTTTTGATGTAATCAAGAAACAAAGCTTCTGCTACCTTGGGCTCGAAGATCCATTGTTCGAATTTTCCGTAATGATCTCCCAGGCGACGATAAAAATCACGGGCAAGCCCGGTAATAGCGTATTTATTTCCAATATCAGTTTGTCCCAGGCCTCCGGAACTTAATCCGCCCAGCCGCTTTCCCGGTTCGATCAGAATAACGCTTTTACCCATTTTTTTAGCAGTATAAGCTGCGATCACTCCTGCAGATGTGCCTCCGTATACGCAGATGTCAATTTCATCTGATCGATTGCAACTATTTAGCATGACAGGTATTATACAAAATACAAAAAGATAGTTTTTGATATACTTCATGATATAATTGAATTTATTGGTTCGATTTTTTTTACTGGAAAATGATAAATACTAAGGTATGATGAAATCGTAAATTAATGAATAGGAATCAATTGTATATTGATATGGTTTGATGTATTGTTTTTATAAAATGGAATAAAATTATATGATCAAATAGCTTATTATCAATGATTTAATATTGTTGAGTGCAGGCTCTAATGATAATAAACCTGATAACATAAACACTGGAATTTGAGATACAAATATTCACTTTTCAATTAACCATTTTCAATTACTTAATACTCCTTTTGCATGACGGGCATAATGATTATGAAAATCATTGGTATATCTTCTCAGGATGGTTTCTCCGAGTGTATCCTTATCACCGCAACGATATAAGGCCCGGGCCAGGTGCAATTCTTTCAAAACTTTATTCCGTATGGAAGTATCCGACCAATCTGTATTAGTGGCTTTACGTGCTTGTTTATAATTGTCCACCACTTCATTCCGGATATCTTTTAAATGTAACATTTCATATAGTAAAGGCGCGGAAGAACTATCCCCGATAGATTCAAATGCCATACAAACAGCCCTGAAATGCGAGAATGTATTTTTTGCTTCTAACTGCTTTGCCAATTTTTCAATAGCAGGTAAGGCTTCTTTTTTACGGGCATTCCCCAATGCAATGATCAGACTGTCCAGATGACTCATACATGGACCGAATTGCCCCATACCTGTATATGCCCAACCTTTGTCCCATTCTGTGAAACTGTTGATTTTATCGATCAATGCCTGTATACCTACGCTTTCTCCTAACATGGCAAGGGTTTGCGCATAGTTGATCTGTTCGGCTGTACCGGCTTTCTTTTTGAATTCCTGTTTAAGCAAAGGAAGGGCTTGTTTGGTGTCTGTAAGCAATATTTCCAGTCCTTCCATATCGTTATGGAGTTTTGAAGCTGCCTCAACGAACTGTGCCTTTGAGAACGGGAAATTATTTTTGTCGGTAAGTACTCTATCAGGGAGATTACCCATGGATACGAGGTATTGTTGTATTTTCCTGATATCTACCTGCCGTACGGATTTGTTTTCTTTTATTGCGGTAGCTACCAGGTATCCCACTGCATAACCCTGATTCTGAAGGCATGGTTGCATCCTGATGATGGGCATAGCATCCCTGTGTGCACCGGTTCCCAGACCGGTAACAATGATCCCATCCAGACCTTTGGGTAATAATGTCCTTAAAGGAACATCTGCATTATATATTTTATGCCGTTTTTCAGGCGCTTTTAATGTAAAATACGGGTCAATAGTGAAACCATGAGTATCGAAAGAACTGGTATGGTATGAAAGTGTATCGGGGTACCGGCGGCCATTGATCACGTCGAGGACAGAAACATTATGTTCTGCAATAACCCTGCGTCTTTCACGGGTCTGAGGAATTTTACACAGGTCATAGGAGCCTTTATACTTGGCTTTGGCAGCTACAAAGACCCGCGATACATCCAGTATATCCGAATCATCGATAAAGGTCCAGTCATTGTTGTTATAAAAATCGTTCGGATCACGTTTGCATAGACCCGCTCCCTGAACAGCAACAGTATGTTTTCCGGTATAATCATAACCTGCACCTCCGGCAATGGCTATATCGGCGCTTCCGGTACTGTCTACCACTGTTTTGGCCAAAACAACACCTCTTCCGTAGGGTGTAGCCACTACTACACCACAAACACGTTTTCCGTCGGTAACAGTGCCACATCCTATAGTACCGAACCATATATTTCCTTTTGCTTTACGTATCTCTTTACGGAACCATTCCATTTTCCAATCGGATGGCCATTCAACACTCCAGTTCTTTTTTTGACGGGGATGGTCGAGAGGAGCCATATTCCGTACTCCTGCATCTATCTCTTTGGTAAAACCTTCGCGGAAACCATCCCAGTAACGGCCGATCAACCCGGTAGTGGTCAGGCCGCCCAGACCGTGCAGGTATTCAATGGTCAGCGTTTTTATTCCCTGTCGGGAGGCGCTGATCCCTACCGGAGCACCGGCTGTACCGCCTCCGAGCACTATCATATCATATTCTCCCCATACGGGAAGTTGAATATCGGATATTTGGATGGTTCCTTTATGAAAGTCCGGCCTGAGGTAGGAGTTGATTTCACGGGCTTTTGGTTTAATGTTTTCCGCTTTGGATGTATGAACATTCAGATCGGCATATGTAGGTTTTGTTATTTTTCCCGATTGTAATGCGACTTCTTTTCCTAATTTTTTTCCTAAATCAATCAACGAAACAGGTCGAAGCATTGTTTCTGCCACATCGCGGGAGACATCTGCATATCCGTTTAAGAGGTAAAAATTGGTATGTTCTTCAGGCTGCAATGCCTGTATAGGGATATCCTGACCGGTGGCGGGGGCCTGTAATTTACTTTTCACCTGTTGCGACGGTATATAGTAAAGAAGATCGGCACTATCCACCTGATCAACATCCCAGGTGATATCACGTATTTGTTGTTCAATCCGGTTTAATGCGTCGAAATCGTTTCCGGCGTCGGGAAAACTGAAGGTGTAACGAAGCGCTTTGTAAGTTTTGTCTTTAACTTTAATCAGGGTATCTAATTCAACTACTTCGGTGATATGTTCGTTTGTTTTCTTCGAATTTCCTACAACGATGAATTCGTATTGCTGGTTTCCTGAAGTATTACCGGAAAAAGGAATATGGGCAGCGCGTGCAAATGTGGCATCTAACGTGCCATCGACAACCATCTTTGCGCAGATAGCCTGACAGCCTGAACGATTTGAAATAAGGCCGCCGGAAATCTGTCCGTTTTTGTTGTATAGAACATCCACGAGATAACTACTGTATAAGAAATTGATATTGTTGGTGATCAATTCGTCTTCGAGTACGGTTTTCACATGAAGCGGCATGGGAGATACGTTGTTCCGGAATATTTTCTCAGCCATAGACTGGCTGGGATTTTCATCCTGCCACAAACGAAGGGTTCCACAAATATCTTCACCCAGATAGGGGAGAGGTGATACCAGAAAGACCGATAAGCCGTTCTGTGCAGCTTCGGAAGCAACAGCAACAGCCCCGGTGCTACCTCCTATCACCAGTAGATCAACATCCACGATTACGGGTATGTTATGGGAAGGCAACAGACAATGTTTTGTCGAAGTCAACTGATTGTTCGTATCAGTTAAAGCATAAGCCATAGATAAACTACTACTACTGATCAACCCGGCTCCAAGGGCTGAAGTTTTAATGAAATTACGTCTGGTATACATTTTGGTTAATGGTTAAAATTCAACATTCTTTTCAAATATATCCGGATATGGTCCGGCTGTGATACTACTGCCAAAACAAACAAATTACCGTCAATATTAAAGATTTACGGAAGATGCCTGATTTTCTACTTTTTCTTTCATTTTCATTTTTATTGCGGAAATTGTCGCTGATGGTACTTTTACAGGTTTATTAATAATTTCATTGGCTATTTTTAATGCTATGTCCGGTTGCTTGATACTGTCGTATATATTTGTCAGTTCATATAACGGGACAAATCTATTGGGACACATTTGTGATGCCAGCACATAACCATCCTTCGCCTTATAAAAATCCCGTTGCTTTTTATAATTATCGGCTTTTAACATCTGGACATCAAAATCATTCAACATCTTTTCACATACTATTACCATCTCTGTACTTTTTTCCGGATCATTATATCTCAATATTGCAGCATAGTTATATACAAAATAGGCATTTTTATTCATAAAAGGATATAAACATTCATATTCTGAAATTACATCCTGTTTTCTCATAAGGCCCGATTGCTTCACTATATTGTACCATTGGCTCTCATAATAAACTTCTTTTACAGTAAACACCAAAAGTACGATGGATGAGGATAAAATGAGAAAATTGAAGCCCCGGTTCGCATGAGATCGTTCATTGTTTTTACAGGATAATGCAGCTATACTAAAGCCGGTTATAAGCCAGGTAAACGGATATTGA
The DNA here is from genome assembly GCA_031275285.1 of Bacteroidales bacterium. Taxonomy (NCBI): domain Bacteria; kingdom Pseudomonadati; phylum Bacteroidota; class Bacteroidia; order Bacteroidales; species Bacteroidales bacterium. The sequence goes on from JAISOY010000066.1 coordinate 10,705, forward strand.
AAAGGATAAGAAAAGCACGATAAAATGAATATGGCTGCCATAGCCAGCATGAGTATGAATGACTTTTCATCCTGATCCTGAAGGTATGTCCGTATAAGGATAACTACCAAAAAAACAAGCAACAGGAAAGATACCAGTCCGAATTCTGTAATTAAAAATAAAAATTCATTAAACGGATGTTTAACGTTATCAGCCAACAAGGCAAATTCGCTTTCGGGGTTTTGTTCGAAATAGCGTGCCTGATAAAGCATATATTGGGCTTCGAAACTTTTATATCCATGTCCGAATAAGGGTTTCTCCCGTATCATATCCAAAGTACACCTCCAGATAAGTATACGCCCGTCGGCCGAATCTTTTTTTATAAAATAAAGTCCTGATAAAACGGTTGATATCAAAAGGAAAAAAATAACCTTCTTCCATACGACTGATTCACGAAATGTCTTATTTTGTTTCAGAATATAAAAAAAGCTTGAAACTGCAATAGCTATCATTCCGACTCTGGAAGCAGACAGAACGACTGCCGTACCAACTACAGCATAAGTAAACCATGCTATGTATTTCATCCAACGTTTGCCGGATAGGGTAAAATAAAAAATAAACGGTACACTTATGGCCAACATGGAAGCGAAGCCCGCGGGGTTGTTGAAATTTCCTACCACCCTGAAGTGGGTTCCTTCATGCAGCAATCCAACATACTGGGCAATGCCATGACATGCAAGGAAAAACGCAGAAATGACGATGGAACCCGAAATATATCCGAATGTTTGTTCCTGAAATATCTGAAAAAACAGATAACATATTAAAAAATACAAGATACATGGTAAAAGGAACGAAAGTACAAACTGTCCGGTGATCACTCTAAGAAAGCAATACACAAAAAGCAATATAAACCAATAGCCGAACGGTTCCGGATTTAAAATTTCTCTACGCCTGACCAAAAGGAACAGCAACCCGCATACAGATACGGTGATGTAAAGCCAATACCATTTTGATTTCAGTTCCGAATCAAAAAACTTATTAAAATCACAAAAAACGGTTCCGAGTACAATGATAAAAAATGAACCGGCAAGAATGAATTTTTCTTTATTTTTCAATATACTATCCATTTTGATCCTGTATGATTATTTCCCTGTTAGCATGCATAAATAAATGTGAAACAGGGAAATATCATTAAAGTCGCCAATGATTAAAATTCATTCAGTAATTTGATGTACTTCGCTTCATCTACTTTTCCATCCATGGCATCCGCCATGATCTGTCTGCAAAGATCAGATAATTTAAGGGAGTTTCCCTTAGGCATGTGGATATATAAAGACCATACTTCATCATCCACCACGGTACGGAATGTTACCGAATAGCCATCTGAAATAAACGGGGGAACCCCTATTGCCTTAAAATTACCGATGAATGAGACCATTTTTTCGTACATCTTCCCTGCCAGTTGATCACTGATGGGAAAAGAGCGGCCATCCGCCTTCAGGAGCTTAGGCAGTTCTTTAGAATAAATTTTACTTCCTATGGTTTTGTTATGATCAAATATCAGGTTAAATACATTCCTTGGTAATGAATCCAGCTGTTTTATCGGAAGATTGATCCGGTGATCCTCTTTTCCAGCTTCTTTGCTGGCCATTTTCCTCGCTTCACTATAATTCGCGACCCATTTGACCTCAAGGATATAAAATGTATCCAGTGAGTCTCTCATTATACGGAAGCCTAACTCGTCCTCAAAAGAAGGCGAGTAAAAGAACTCTACCGGGGCATTGAAATTCCCGAAAAGCAATTTCTCCGTATCCGTTTTGCTGCTCAGGTGATAGCTATCACCAAATGCAGGGCCTTTGGACGTATCGCCTTTTATAATCAAATTATACTCCACCCTTTTTAAGAAATGACCGCCATCGGTAGCGTCATGGTCTACATTTTGAGAAAGGGCAAATGGAATACAGAATATCCACAAAAAACAGGTGATGAATATTTTTTTCATTGGTTGATCAAAATTCATTCAGTAATTTGATGTACTTTGCTTCATCCGGTTTTCCATCCATGGCATCCGTCATGATCTGCCTGCAGAGATCAGACAGTTTAAGGGCATTCTCCTGAGGCTCATGAATGTATAACGACCATACTTCGTCATCCACCACGGTGCGGAAGGTTACCGAATAGCCGTCTGAAATAATATGGGGAACTCCTATTGCCTTAAAATTACCGATGAATGAGACCATTTTTTCGTACATCTTCCCTGCCAGTTGATCACTGATGGGAAAAGAGCGGCCATCCGCCTTCAGGAGCTTGGGCAGTTCTTTAGAATAAATTTTACTTCCTATGGTTTTGTTATGATCAAATATCAGGTTAAATACATTCCTTGGTAAAGAATCCAGCTGTTTTATCGGAAGATTGATCCGGTGATCCTCTTTTCCAGCTTCTTTGCTGGCCATTTTCCTCGCTTCACTATAATTCGCGACCCATTTGACCTCAAGGATAAAAGATGTATCCAGTGAGTCTCTCCTTATACGGAAACCAAACTCGTCCTCAAAAGAAGGTGAGTAAAAGAACTCTACCGGGGCATTGAAATTCCCGAAAAGCAATTTCTCCGTATCCGTTTTACTGCTCAGGTTATAACTATCACCAAATGTAAGACCATTGAACGTACCGCCTTTGGAAAACAGGTTATACTCTGCTTTTTTTAAGAAACGGCCGCCATCGGTCGCATCGTGGTCTATATGTTGGGCAAGTAGTGCCGGAATACAGAATCCCCACAAAAAACAAATAATGAGTTTTTTTCTTTTATTAAAAGTCAATTTAGCCATCATTAATCACATATATTGTTAGGGTTATAGTCATAATCATAAAATCCTCCCTGATAGTAAATATAACCGGGTAGCCCGGTTTGTGCCGTTATCCCCTCCTCCTTATCTTCCTTTGATGCACACGGTTTGTCTCTATGGGTATGCGCTACCCAGGAGATGGGACTGTTAATTCCTCCTTCAGAAAAATAATATTTACCCGTATTAGGATTTTCGCTTACTGTTATGTGCGTTTTATTCGTAGTATTACGATCATCAATCCATGTCGAAAAGCTGCCATCTTCATATGCGATGATGTATAATTCCACATAGTCAGGACTACTTACCCATGAAGACAGATAAGAATATAAAAAAACCATGTCCTCTTGTCCCGTCCAGTTTTCGACCGTACCGCTTTTAAGCAAGGGACGGGAAAGGCTGATTCCCAGATCCAGTAATTTATTCTTTACATTTAGAGAACTCTGGATAGATTGCCGGATATAATTCTTTCTCAGCTTTAATGAAAAATCAGCGATTTGCGGAAATTTATTTTGTAATATTTCCTTTTTTTCATTGAACACTCCTATTTTCTCTTCTATATCGACAGAGCCAACCAACGCAGCAGGAAGATGTATCACTTTTCTTCCGTCCGCATCGTAGGTAACTTCCAGGGTAGAGAAGTCGATTTTGTTCAATCCGCCTGTGAAGATATCCACTGATCGTTTAAAATCAGCTCCGGCTACAATATACTCCTCTAATTCGGGCGAGTTGAGTATATCCTCATTTAACGGTTCATCCTCTTCTTTCCCGCATCCGGCAAAAAAAAGCGAACAACTGAAAACAAATGCACTTAATAGCATTGCACTTGTTAGAAACACTCTTTGTTTAAAAATTTTACTCATATTTAACATAGCTAAAAAATTAATTAATTAAAAAATATTGAACTCAACATTGTTACCACCAAACCTGTTCATCATTTTCATAGGTGAAGGGACGTTCCTCTTTACCCCGCGAATGATTGCGCAGTATATATAATGCTCCGGACGGGACCTGATCATAAATCATTTCATAGCCTTCCGCCACCTGATATCCCAATGAAACCCATCTGCCGTTATCCCAGTATTTCAGTTCATACTGATCGCCCGGACGTATGTTGTTGTCATCATTCCTGAAAATATACCGGATGCGATCGATCGATTGCGGTTTACCAAAGTCCATCCCTACCCAGGCGCTATCCGGATGGGCGGCATCAAAAAATGTTTCCGGGATACCGTCAAAAGCTTTTTCAAAACTTCGCCGGGGATCATCCTGAAAAGCTTCTTGTGTTCCTATCGTGTTACCGGATAATAATTTGTCATCCGAAAAAAACTGTATTTCGGCCATATTGTTATAGCCCCTGGGGCCTGACAGATAACGCGCATATCTGAACTTACCGGAAATATCCGCCGGAATTTCCACCCAGTTCATGGTAGCCGCATTTTCTATGGTATACAAGGTCACCGGATCTGAAAAAGAAATATCATTGGCCATCTGAAATTTACCGCCAATGGCCCGTACCATAAATTGCATCAACCAGGGAGAATATCGGTATTTACGTGTCAGTTTTACCGTTTGCCGTTTTGTAGTGTCTGCGCGGGTAAATGAAAAAGTTCCGTTTTCATTTACTATAAACGGGAGTGAAGCCGGAATCACGTACCCGTCTGAATATTCGGATAGCAGGTAAACAATTCCGGATTCAACATAATGAAACCGGATTCCCCGCCTGGTAGTACGGTTCCATGCCATCGGGATCCATTCTTTATTGTTGAATACGCTTAAATATAATATACTACCTGTCTTATAAGGGTGATCAGGGTGTAAAGTTATCCGGTTATAAGGAAAATAATCCGATGATACATCGCGAAGGAAGGCATCATGGAGGGTGGAAGGAATCATGACCGTATCAGCAGCTTGTAGCGGTAAAGATTCTTTCTGGGGAGCAAAAAAACGACGATATACTTTTCCCAGTTTTCTGGGTACACGATGTGGAAAGGTGGGTTCGCGAAAATTCTGCAGCTCAAAAGGAGCTATCCCGTTTACCTCGTCGCCTACGCTTATCCAGAGATGCGCCCGGGTGGAATGGTCCGGATTCTGGACAATCATATCAATGGCGCATGGTATACCAACCGACCTCATGACATAGGTCATCATATCGGTTTGATCGCGGCAATTGCCGTACATTTTCAGAAGCGTTAAGGCTCCCAGATGAGGAGTCGAGGGTAACGCCGGTTCGAATATCCATACCTGGTTATTCAAATAATTGAACAATAATCTTCCGGCGGCTATGGGATCATTTTTATATTTCAGAGTGTCCAACATCGTATGAAACCGATTGAAATATATTTCTTTCCAGTCTTCCAGAGGTTCATTACCTACTCGGTAAGGCAGTATCTTTTCGCAAAACAGGTCAAATGAAAGATGACGGCACCAGGGCATTTCCTGCCAGAGCATGAATGAAAAATCAATATTCCGGATTAGGAATTCCGAATCAATTACTTCTATATCAGGTATCATATATTGACTGCCTGCCAGTTTCCCATACTTTTGTTCAAAATCGTACAAACTATGTGCAGTGGGTGTTGTAGTACGGATATGGAACCTGAACGAATCTAATAATGAATAGTTTATTGTGTAATGATAAGGCATGTTGGCTATCAGGAATTCTGCAGCACGATATTTTAACTTGTCTTTCTGCATGCGGTAATGTTCAAGCACTTTCTCCAACTCTGAACGGTTGTTGTCCGCAAGTTGCAAAGCATATTCCACCTTATCAGAGTAACGGGTACAAGATATAAGCAAAAGACATAAAAGGAAGGCCATTTTAGTACTCATAGGTGAAAGTAAATATTAACGGATAATATGTTTTTTCAAATATTCCGGATAGATACCCGGATTGCCTCCAACTATCAGCCGAATTAATAGCAAAAACTTCCGGGTTTTCCCGGTCGGGATAATTCGGCGCCCATAAATTCCATTCCGGGAGAAGCCACAGGAACAGGATGATCAGAACGGATGGTCTTTCTTTTTTATTTACCATTTACCAGGATGTTTTTGCTATTGACTTGTTTTACTTCGGCATCTTCAGATAAATTTAGTCTGCCATCCGTCACATCGTCGAAATAAAATACCGGCCTTATATCGGGTTTCCGGGTGATGACGGAAACATTCTGGAAGGTGATATTTTTAACGTGCCGTACATAAAAGCCGGATGCAGGCAGCACAGAACCGAACATCCTGTTTTCCGGATAGCCTTTTTCCGCTTCTTTCACGGTTTCTTCCGCCTGAACTTTTGTTCCTCCTCCGGGAGCTGTGATGTGTATATCTCTCAACGAAATATTTTCGGCATAGGATCCGGGTACCCCTGTTACGGAACAGGCGATGAGGCTTTCGCTTTGTGCGATAATATGATGGATCTGAATGTTCTTTAAAATGCTTACATTTCCTTTTGAGTAGGTACGTCTTCTGTCTCCCAGCCGGATAAACACAGGAGTCTGCACCCCGCTCATCAGAACATTTGAAACGGATATGCCGTCCATCACGCCGCCGTCTACCGATTCGAGCGCAATTCCGGCCAGAACGGTCGTATCGCGTTGAATACCGGCAAATGCCGTAGCTTTGTTGGTTTTCCATTTCCGGATATTATCTTCCGATGCACTCCTGACTACGCAGTTGGTGACGGTAATATTCCTGAAACCTCCCAAAGAGGCCGTTCCGAATTTTATTGCATTACAGTTGCTTGCCAGTACACAATTGGATACGGTGATATTTTCACATACGGATGAGAAATCGCTTTTGAAGCATAAAGCATCATCGTCCGTATCAATATAGCAATCGGAGACGATTACATTCCGGCTGTCAATATCCAATCCGTCGTTATTGTAATTACAATGACTATAAACTTTTACGCCCCTGATAAAAACGCCGTCGCATTGTTCGTAATCCTGTGTCCAGTATGCGGAATTGCGTAATGTAATATCCGTTACCGTCACATTTTTGCACTTCCGGAAATAGATGATTTTCGGACGGCGTGGTCCTCCCTGGGAATCATTGCCGTGTTGAAATTCCGCATGCCCTCCTTGTCCGTTGATCGTTCCATGTCCGGTAACAGAAATATTTTCCTTGTTTTCCGCATATATTAATGCCGGGGATTCTTTTCCTTTCAGTACGGGAAATACATCCGAATAGTCTTTTAACCGGGTACTTCCCAGCAGTTCTGCTCCGGCTTCGATGTGCAGGCGGACATTTGAACGCATAAAGAGCGGTCGGGTCAGATATTTCCCCGGAGGGACAATAACCGTTCCGGCAGATGTTCCGGAACATTGGTCGATCGCTTTTTGTATGATCTCCGTATTGTCTGTTACGCCGTCCCCTTTGGCTCCCAGATCGGTGATCGTGATCCGGGCATAGGTATTATGGTATACGAAGAACAGAAACAACAGCAGGATGATCTTCCTGTTCAGGTACGGGAAATTTCGCCTGATTAATGGGCTATTTCCCGGGTATTTTTCAGAGTTTAGTAGGGATATCAATGTTTTGGTATATTTATTATTTGACTATTGATGATCTGTTTATCAGAAACAAACAGACTTCCGGTTCATTATTTATTATTTACCCTTGACATAACCGATTCGTTCTGATAAAACGAAAGGTTCCATCCTGTTCAAAGCTCTGGTTTAAGGAGATTTATTTCGGAAAAATCTATTTTTCTAAAAGGGCAACAGTACACCAAAGAAAAGGAGCCTGCCCGTGAAAATCACCAGCCAGACGCGGACGATCATAATAATATTGCTTATCATTCTTTTTACCGGTACCGATACAAACCTCGGTTACATTGTTCCGTTCGTCGATGTATGAAACCAAGGCGAGCCATGCTTTCCGTGCTGCCGGGGCATATTCTTCCTCATTCAGCCATCCTTGTTTTACACCCACGATAAATGCGTAGGTGAACATAGCGGACGAAGATGTTTCCGGCCAACAATCCGGTTCGTCAATCAATTGGTTCCACATACCGCTTGGTTGCTGGTATTTTTTTAAACTTTCCATCATGGTAAGGAAGCCTTTCATTATACGCGGACGATTGGTGTCATTTTCAGGCAGATAACGGAGTAAATCTGCCATACCTACAGCCATCCATCCATCGCCTCGTCCCCAATAGTAAGGAACATCCGGTGCATGATAAAACAAACCGTTCGGACGTTGAAGTTCGTCCAGATACATCACCATTTCCTTTGCGGCCCGGTCCATGTATTTACGGTCTCCCGTCACTAAATAAGCCTGCATTTGTACAACAGTAATCATGTACATGTCGTCAATCCACAAGCGGGTTTGCCAGGTGTATCCCTTTTCTGCCCAGGCTTTTTCTGCCGGCTTTGCGTTGTCCGGCACTTTCCATTGTGAATCGGCATAAGCTAATCCCATATCCATATATCGTTTATCATTTGTTATTTGATAAAGTTGCAGGGCTAACCCGCCGAACATATTGTAGTCGACATGGTTCATGGGGGGCAACAGTGCTTTTTCCCTTGTAAAGAACGGTTCAAATTTATCCTGCAAAAGTTTGATAAGCTTTTGGTTCTTTGTTTGAGTAGCATAACCTAATGATCCGATCCAGGTACATACTTCTGCATAATGAATATATCTCCCGGCATACAGGTCATGCCTGTCATCTACAAAATGATAGGCTAATCGCTTACCGACCTCTTCAGGTCTGGATCCTTTGGGGAATTTGGTTAACAGATCCTGTTGGGCAAATAAGAATTGAACAGGTAAAAAGACAACTAATAAAAACACTTTCTTACACATATTTTTCACATTATTAATGATTACGAGGATTTATCTTCTGAATTATTGGTTGTATTACTGCATGGTTTCCCAACGAGTTGTGGTGTGAAGCACTATCCTTTCATTTGTTATTTCCTAATTGGTCGGATAGTGAATCGTTGTTCCGGTACATTAAACCCTTTTACAACAAGGAAATATTCATTATCAGGAAGATTCTTCATGTTGGTCTCGATGGTCATCCCTGCGGTTTCGCCCGGCAACAGGGAGATGAAGTTGTCTGTATAGAACGACGGACGTACCGGCTTTCCGGATTTATCCAGCCATTGTACCTGTGTGAAAAATGATAAGGTTTTCCCGGTATTTTTCAGATTTAAAGAAATAAAGTACTTTCCATTTTCCTCTTTAATAGTATACTTCACCTGCACTTTTGTCTTCTTTAAATTATTGATCTCCTGAAATCCAGCAGTAGCAGGTCCGGTCAGGGTCTTTTTGCCCTCGTATTTATTATTGGATCTCCAGTAAAAACTACTTCCTGCTTGTTTTCCTTTATTGTCGAACAATCTCAGTTTGATGAAATGTACATTCGTGATATTTTCAGGAAAATCAATTTTAAAAATATCATTGGCAACTCCGTCTTCGGGTAGATTGACTTTGGCTTCTTTCGAAAATACTTTTTTCATGTTGAGGTCGTACACTTCTGCTGTTACTTTATAGTCGCTGAAAGATTGGTAGAAATCATTTACTACCGAAACCGTGTTTTTCAGGTAATCGAATTGCGGATGCAAAGGTTCGCAGGCATTTTGAGCGGCATATAAAGCGGCTGTCGGTTCCAGGGACCAGTCCCACATCCTTCCGCATACCTGTCTGATGGCCGAATTATGATACCAGTACAAAAATCCTGAGCAATACCGGTCTCCGTAATTCAGTTTATTGTAGTTCCAGACCTCCCAGATGCTTTTGTAATTGAGGGCACCGACAAACTGTCCTTTCATAGCAAACTCATCGATGCTGTTAGACTCACCATATTGATTGGTCAGATCCACATACAAAGTCGACATCTGATGAAATCCGTTTCCGTCCGAATAGTCCCATACCGGTTTATTGATCGGCCACAGGTCTTTTTCCGGCATCATTTCCCTGAGACATTCCACTGTTGGCAGACAAGGGGCTCCATATTCAGGATTAAAACCATCCACGCGGCTTCCCCTATCGGAAGCTGTATTTTCATAATGCCGCATGACATTTACCGTTTTATAAGGACTTCCGTCATGAATCCCTTCTACTTCGGATTGCATCTGATAACCGCGGGTACCGTCAAGTTTAGTTACTAAATCCCTGATATGGGGCATTTCGGTTGACTCATTCGAACATACGTAATAAGCCAGGCTGGGATAATTTCGTATACGTTTAATGGTGGACGTTGCATTGCTCAGGAATAATCCTACATCCTGCGGATGTTTGGTATCGCCGGTCATCCAGAATTCCGTCCATACCATGATACCCATTTCGTCACATAGCTGGAAAAAATAATCCGATTCGGTAATTCCACCTCCCCAGAAACGGATCAGGTTAACGCCTGATTGAGCGGTGTAACGTAGTTCGGCATAAGTACGTTCGTCGGATAAGCGCAACATATTTTCGGGAATCCAGTTGGTTCCCCGGATAAAGATGGGTTTTCCGTTAATATAAAAAGTCCGTGATTTGTCCGGGGTATTCCTATCCGATGTGATCTCACGGATACCAAAACGGGAGGAAATTTCATCTGTTTGGGTTTCGCCGATAAACGTTTTGAAAGTGATATGGTATAATTCCTGTTTTCCTTTATTTAATGGCCACCATAAGCGGGGGTTATTGATCACTAATTGTGGAAATTCTTCCGGAGTAAATATTACCTCTTTTACTTCTCCCCGGAACAGACTAACTTCCTTTTCAAAACGGATGTTTCCTTCTTTGATTTCACCCACTACTTTTACTTTTCGGTTTCCATAGGTAGGATTGTTTATTTCTACGGAAATTGTTTGTCTGGATTGATCATAATCTGGTTTACGCAGTTCCGATTTAACGAAAGGATGCCTTAGTTTAACATCTCCGGTGGTGAATATGGAAATATTCTTCCATATTCCGGTATTCCGGTCGCGGATTCCATCCAGAAAAGTGAAATCCCAGCCGACAGTCATCAGCATGGTTACATTTTTTCCAATTTCTCCATTTCCCCCGTTTTGGAACTCATCCTTGGCTCCGAATGATTTCTGCCCTTTGGGTTTGATGGTACCCGGAACGTCTATAGGGTATACCTTTATAGCCAGTACATTTTTCTGGTCGAATCTGATGTAATCGGTAATATCTACCTGATCCTGTAAAAACATTCCGGATATATAGGTGACCATATTGCCATTAAGCCATATTTCCGCCCGGTAATTGATTCCATCAACCTGGAGCCAGGTCCTTTTCTTTTCATGTTGTGTCTTATCCAGATCAAATTCTGTACGGAACCAGTAAGTATAGAAATCCCTTCCGGCATGGTATAAATCAGGAATTAAACCGGATTCCAGTTTATTATTCACTCCAAAATAAGGTTCCGGATATACCTTGTTGTAGACTAAGGAATTGAGTACGGTTCCGGGAACAATGGCCGGTATCCAGTCGGAAGTAGAAATTTTAGAAGTAGAAATATTTTCGGATTTATCCGTGATATCACCTGCTTTTTTCATTTTCCAGAGGAATTCTCCTCCGTGACCGTCTATTGAGTGGAAGGTATGGATATAATTACGTTCATACCGCACTTCCTGAGAAAATAAAGAATAAGTTAAAAATGAGAAGATTAAAACGATACAAGATGTCTTCATTTTTTTATTTGAGATTATTTATGACATTAAATATATTAATTGTTTTTAATCTAATGGTCTTTTCCTGTGAAAAGTAAAGCCGACAGAAAGGTTTACTGTATTCATATTATCGCAATAATCGCCGATCTCAAACACATAATCTTTAATATCAGGAACTCTTACCTTTTTAGGATATCCCAGATTGCAGGATAATTTCACACGCGCGGAAACATTTTCAGCAACTTTTAAACTATATCCTACCGCAAAATCGCCGGCAATGGAATTAGCATGCATCTTTATACGTTCTCGTTGCGAAAAAATCTGAATTGGTGCGTTCTTTTGCATCATCCATCCAAAACCGGGCGAAACGCTGAAAAATAAAAAATTGTTTCTCTTTTTATCCCAGAACCTGAAAAAAAACAAAACTCCGGCATATTGATAATGAATATCACCGCTTAATAATGTTCGGTAATTATATTTTAAACCGTATCAGATAAATAATATACCATATCCACATTTGCATAAAAGCCTGTTCGTGCTGCGAAATTACTTTTACTTGTCAGATCATCTTCAAATCGAAAAGTTCCGAACTGGTGAGCAACTCCGGCGTCAATATTAATATCCCTTAAGGGATACCATGGAAGAAGTTTATTATTACGCAGGCTTTGAAATACGTTCTTTTTTAAAAATAGTATCGAATCTTTATGGATATAGCCATGGATTTTCTCGTTATCAACGAAAAAAGTAATAGGGTACTGGTCTTTTTCAAGTTTACCTAACCTGCAATTGAGCGTATCCCTATTTATTGTTACTAAAAAATCCTGAGCCTTTGTATCGGGTGGGAAAATAATTATTATCTGCAGGAGAATAAATAATAATCGCACAGTTTTCATTTGGTGGATATTTAATTATTTAATTATTTAATTCTGAGTGGCATAAAAGCAATATATAATAACCATTATACAGGTTGTTATATTAATTGTCCTTCTTCTTTGAGTCTTTTCCGGAGATGTTGGATATCTATTTTATGCACATCATTTTTAGATTGTTGAATGGCGTGCATTGCAGCCATTCCGGCAGCTTCCCCGGTGACCAGGCATGGGGGCATAACACGCAGGCTTCCATGTGCATAATGATCTGTAGACATGCATCTTCCGGCGACAAGAATATTTTGCAGGTTTATCGGGGTCAGGCTACGGTAAGGAATACCGTGTGATTCTCCCTTCTTATAACGGGGATAATGAGTGGCGTCTTTTTTATGTACATCTATATAATAGGCGTTTCTTCCGATGCTGTCATCGAAATCACGACGGGCCTGCCAATCTTCCAAAGTGAAAGTGTAGTCGCATTTAACTCGACGACTTTCCCTGATTCCCAATAATGCACCTGTACCTGCAAGATAGGATGCTGCAAATATATCCGGTCTGAATTCTTTCATCCCTTCATGTAACTGCCGTACCAATTTTCGCCCCTTCATTATTGACTCTGTAAGTGAAGCCGGATCAAGGCTGTTTACTGTTACATGTCCGGCATTAAAAGCCATATGTGCCGGTCCGACTAATTTATCATTGAAATGGTGATCGTTGACCATGTCATATTTTTCTGATGCCACAATAGGATGAATAGGACTGTCTTTTCTGTTGTTATGTACCGATCCTGTTAATGAATAATGATATTGGTCAATGTTGGATACCGTAAAGCAAAGGGTACCCTGCTGTACGGCTCCACTATTATCTCCCAAATCGAAACCGGCACCGGCCCATGCCGCCAGATCCCCGTCTCCCGTACAATCAATGAAAATTTTAGCTTTGTATGCGGTAAGCCCTGATTTATTGGCTACAATAATGGCATCTACCGTGTTTTTATCTTTCATTTCCACTCCTGCCATGGTGGTGAATAGTAAAACATTAACACCTTGTCCCGTAACCAGGTCATCATAGACAACTTTGAGGTATTCCGCATTAATTGGTACCCAGTCATTACCCTTGAAATGAGGAACCCCTTTCTTGGATTCAAGAAATACCTTTTCGGCGATTCCTTTGTATATGATTTTTTCTCCGTCGGTAAAAGGACACCATGCGTTCAACAGTCCGGATGTTCCCATTCCGCCAAGAGCGCCGGTACTTTCTATCAGCAGGGTACGTGCCCCTTCACGTGCAGCAGCCGTTGCAGCCGCGCATCCGGTTGGTCCTCCTCCCACAACAATAACATCCCATTGGTCATTTACGGATATTTTTGTCTTTTTCAGGGACAATGATCGATCTTTTTCTACCAATGTGTTTGCTGCTAATCCGCTACCGGTTGCTGCAGCCATGGCGATCAACCCTGTTTTCTTTAGGAATTCTCTTCTATTGTTCATGGTTATTTAATAAATAATAATGTGGTTTATTTTTTATATTGATCGTATTTTCCGGTCATCACATCCTTAACGGCTTCCAGGTAACCGAATCCATATTTCATGTCGGGTAAGAGATATCCTCCTTCAACCCATTCATTCCATGAAAAGACGGTAATCAGTTTAGGTTGGTCGGGATGGTTATCACAATATTCTTTTGCTTTTTGTAAAAATGTGGCAAAACTTTGAGGGGAATTATTATAATGTACTACATGTTTTTGGGTTTTATGGGGAAATCTGGGAGTATCATCCCATCCGATAGAAGCATTTGGAAAATAAGGTATGGAGAGTTCGCTTTCCCATCTGTTTAGCCGTTCCATGGCTTGTGTTCCCCAGAGAATATAATCTTCCGGGTGGGGGCCGCTCCAATTGTATTGTGTAGCGCTATTTGCACCCAATTTCTCCATGCGTTCTATAATTTCTTTGTTTGGATGACTGGCGGTTAATTGAATATGCAGATCAGGAAAACCTGCTTTTTTTGTTTCTTCCCGGAAATAATCCAAAGCCTTTTTTGCCCCTTCTACATCCCCAAAACTTTCGATTAGTTTGTGAATACTAAATATAGAAAATACAGGGCATCCGTCAATTTTTAAATAATTATGTTTTTTGAAATATTGTTTGATGACCCTATCGACTATTATTTTGAAATTTTTCCAGTCAACAGAGGCATCCCAAAGTAAAGAATGATCATCTTTATGTAGGTGTACATTCCAGTAGTTTCTTTTTACATCATGGTTGGCCCACATCAAATAGAAATACATTTTTTCATTATTTTTTGCCTTGAGGAATCCATCATTAAGGCAACTTTCCAGGAACGGACCTTCATCATACCAGTACCAATCAAAAATAAAAACATTGACCCCATGATCCGTTGCCGCATTGATCCATTTTTCCATTACTTTGGGATCATTATCGGGTTCATATCCCCATAGTGGTATTTTGGGTTGGTAGTGTCCTTCAAAACGCGGATCCCCTTTTTGGATCACTTCCCATTCTCCTTTGCCTTCCGGCCATAAATGCTCACGTCCTTTAGGATCATCATGGCAGGACGGCCAGATATAGGCAGCAACATAATAATCCTGTGAAGGGTTATTTTTCGTATCTTGGATATGATGGGAATTGCATCCCCCAAAATAAAAGATACAAATGAAAAATAAGATATTCCGTTTTATGTGTTTCATTATTATTTAGATATGGTATTTTTTACAAAAATTGCCCTTCTTCTTTAAGCCTTTTCCTGAGATTTTGGATATCAATTTTATGCACATCATTTTTAGATTGCTGAATAGCATGCATTGCAGCCATTCCGGTAGCTTCACCTGTTACCAGGCATGGAGGCATTACTCTGAGGCTGCCGTGTGCATAATGATCTGTGGATATACATCTGCCTGCCACTAAAACATTTTTTAATCCGACAGGTGTCAGGCTTCGGTAAGGAATGCCATGTGATTCGCCTTTGCCATAACGAGGATATTTGTTGGCGTCTTTTTTATGTACATCTATGTAGTAGGCATTTCTTCCGATACTGTCATCGAAATTTCTTCTTGCCTGCCAGTCTTCCAGTGTAAAAGTATAGTCACATTTGATACGTCTGCTTTCCCGTATCCCCATTAATGCCCCTGTTCCAGCCAAATAGGAAGAAGCAAATATTTGCGGCGTAAATTCTTTCATCCCTTCATGAAATTGTCTGGCTACTTTCCTTCCTTTCATCATGGCTTCTGTAAGCGAAGCCGGATCAAGGCTATTTACAGTTACATGTCCGGCATTGAAGGCCAGATATGCCGGACCGGCCTGTTTGTCGTTTATGTGAAGATCATTCACCAAATCATATTTTTCGGATTCGATCATCTTAAATACGGGACTATCTCTTCTGCTACTCTGGACTGTACCAACCAGAGAGAAATAATAAGGATCAATATTGGATACTGTGAAACAAAGAGTGCCTTGCTGGACAGCACCGTTTTCGTCTCCTAAATCAAAATTTGCACCGGCCCATGCAGCCAGGTCACCATCCCCGGTACAATCAATAAAAACTTTTGCTTTATAAGCGGTTAACCCTGATTTATTGGCAACAATAACTGCATCTACCGTATTTTTATCTTTCATTTCTACTGCGGCCAGACTGCTGAAAAGCAATACAGAAACCCCTTGTGATATAACTAAGTCGTCATATACGACTTTTAAGTGCTCTGTATTGATCGGCACCCAGTCGTTTCCTTTTACATGAGGTACCCCTTTTTTAGATTCCAGAAATACTTTTTCGGCTATTCCTTTATAAATAATTTTTTCTTTATCAGTAAAAGGACACCATGCGTTTAGTAACCCTGATGTTCCCATTCCCCCGAGGGCTCCGGTACTTTCGACGAGCAAGGTGCGTGCACCTTCACGGGCCGCAGCCGTTGCTGCTGCACATCCGGCAGGTCCTCCTCCTACAACAATCACATCCCATGAATTATCCACAGCTATCTTTGTTTTTTTCAAAGATAAAGGATTTTCTTTGCTCGCCAGTGTATTTGCGGCCAATCCTGTACTGATTGTTGCAGTAATAGTTATCAAACCTGTTTTCTTTAAAAAGTCCCGTCTGTTACCCATATGATTATGTAATATTTAATAGTTTTTTCAGGTAATTTGGATAACTTCCTGCTGTTATGCTATCACCAAAACAAACTACCCTGTTGTGAGGAAGATTATTTTGCATGATATATTGATATAATGCAATAGCAATTATCCTATAGCCATCCGAAGTCGGATGTAAACCGTCTTTTTTGCCACTGTTGGCCTCATTTTGAATCAGGCTGTTTCGTTCTTCTCCGACATTACCCACCTTCTCAAAAATGTGATCAATGTCTAGAAATGATAAATTGCATTCTATTGCTAATTTTTTTAATAAGTTATTCATTTCTAATTTTCTCCCGCTATGCCCTTCCGGTTCGTAAAATTCTTTTTTATGTCTGGTAAACAAATATGGTTCATAGACAGGAAGAAGATTCATTAATATTATTCTACTTCCTGAGTCGAGAATTTTGGAAATAATTAACCGCATATTTTTTTCATATTGAGCTATAGGAATATATTTCATGCTATTCATATCATTAGTTCCTACCATCAAAATGGTTAGGTCAGGTTGGTAAGCCAGACAGTCTTTATCTATTCTTTTGATCAAATCTGCGCTTGTATTTCCTCCAATTCCTGAATTAATAAGAAAAGGTTCCTGAGGTATATCAGAAGCCAATAAAAAATCAGACAGATACCAAGTTGCAGATAGTACTGTTAAAAATCTACGTCGATTCATTGTTTTACAATTGATTAAGGGGCTATCTCAAAAGTCGGTTTATCTTCTGGAGAATCCAATATTTGAAATTAATATCGGATAGGTACCCGAAGAAATAAGCCTATAAAATACTTTTGAGACACCCTCTTAATTAACAAATTAATATCTGATAATACTATAAATCTCTATTTCATATATTCTGGTTTTTGATGCTGATTCGAATTTAACTTTTTCGGTTGTTACAGAATTGAAGTTGCCACCTACTATTCCCTCTGTATTTCCCGTAACACTGAAAACCCGTACCCAATCAGTTCCATCCCATACACTGAGAGTAATATCAGACAAGGGGTAAGACGTATAATTTCCGTTCCCATTCCAAGACATAAAACCATTAACCGCATATTCGCCTTGTAAGTCTATTTCAATCCAGTGTGTTCCGTCGGCATCTCCTGATATCCATCTTGGTGCACTTGTCGCATAATTCCCGTCAACTGCATTTTCTCCTCCGAAAGAAGCCGGATTATCTTGATGTACACTACCGACTGTAACAGGTTTACCTACCGAAACATTTACTATCTTGGTAATGTCCATTGAGATAATATCCGTATAGAATGTATCGATGGCATTCGGATCAGGTTTGTACAACGTTCTATAACTAACACCTTTTGTGTAATCAGCATCATCCATGGTTAACTGATTATTAAGGAAGCTTGTATAAAACTCAGTAACGGGTTCACCGGACCTGTTTGTATAGAACAATTCGACTCCGATTTCTTCTTCAGAAGAAGATCCGGCCCAGGTGACCAGAATATCACCTCCATCATTGATATTGGTTTCGGTAACCCTTCTGTTCAATAACTTTTCCTGATATAATGGTCCGTACACACTTGCCAATGTTTCCAGTACCATAGATTTATTACCGTGATCATCCATGGATACCCAGTTGAATGTGTAATTTCCCTCACTTAGGGCGTTTTCGCCTTCGAATGATACTTCCAGTTCATCCGAAGGATTGTGGGGATCAATAGTAAGTACCCTGGAATTAGCATTATTGGTACCCCAGGTTAATGTTAGGGTTTTTGCCCTGGGATCGCTTAACCAATATTTTAATAATAACCTTTCTCTTCCCGGAAGAGCTCTTACAGAATCGACCTTTCCGATATAAACAGTTTCTCCCCGTGCAAGAAAATCATCATGTTTATCATTCATTTTCGCACAACTACTTAATAATATGGTTGTGACGATTGAAAAAAACAATAATCTATTTTTCATAATCAAACAATTACATTAATTATTAATTAACAGGTTCACCCCAGAATCTTAATTCAGCAACATGCAAGCCATTGCTTCCGCCCCATGTTTCTCTTACCCTGAAACGTATATACCTTACTGCCGGAGCATCCTCAGGGAATTCGAATTCTTCTCCGGCTGCAGCATATGAATAATCTTCCTCAGTAGCCTCCTGGCTCGAATCTAAGCCTGAAGGACGGTATGACTCACAATCCAGCAGATGGATCCATTCGCTATCAGCACTGGCTGCATTTTGAGCAACAGCAAGAGAGTTGCTTCCCATTATGTAGAAATCCCTGGGGTTATGTAATCTGAAATAATAATCATTTCTACCCCACATCCTGAACCTCGATAATTGAGCCGTTACTCCCAAATCTATTGTAAAGTAGGCATTTATATCACTGGCCTGGATATAATAAACTTGTCCGGATGAAGAGCCGGCAACCAGAACGTCATCCCACATGACACTCATACTGGAATTACTCCAACCATGTAGAACAAAGCTGGCAAGTTTGGGCATAGCCACAAAATTTTTGTTGTCCAGTTGCATTTCAAACAATGGTTCTAGGGAAAATTCAAGCGTATCACTATAATTATTATAGGTATCTTTAGCAAAAACACCAAATGTAGTCATAACGGCATCTTGTCCTCTGACAGCCCTTTTGGCATTTTTTTCAGATGAATAAATGGCATCTACCAGTTCGAAATTTCCGGTTTCATTTTTTTTCAATATGGTTACGGTGACCTCATCCTGTATAGCATTCTCCCATGTCATTTTGAATCCGCCACGGGCTACTTCGTAATTGATACTTCTGACAATATCAAAAATAATAGCATCTTCGGGTTCAATAGTGACCTCGACAGGTTCGGATTCATTCTGACTTCTATCTACAGCAATTAATTGCAAAGTATACTGCTGTTTTTTTGCAAATCCCTTGACTGTGATATAATTGGTGAAACTTGAGGCCCTGATATCCTGCACTTCTCCGTTAGGAAGCGTGAATTTTGTTTTTACATACAAAAGGTCGGTTTCGTCGGGTAATTCGTATGAAATAGTAGATCCTCCCGGAAAATTACTTACCTGAACACTCTCCTTGTTTATCGGAGAGGGCGGGGTATCATCTACAGGATATTGTCCGATAGGATCTTCCGAGCAAGCTGCAAGCAGGAAAAGCCCTATAAAAAATATGATATATGTTTTCATATTAAATATATTTATAAAATTAATAGATTACCAACCTGGATTTTGAACCAAATTAGTATTTTTCAATAATTCACCATGCCTGATCGGCCATAAATATTCTTTCTTGCTGAATTGCAGATTATATAAAGTGATCAGATTGTAATAATCTTCAGGAACCGTACCCATGATATTCCAAGCTCTAACGGCTCTGTTCATCTCCGTCTCAGCTAACAACCAACGGCGAAGATCCCAGAAACGTTTTCCTTCGAAAGCCAATTCGATCATACGTTCTTTTTGAATGATTTCCCGCATACCGGTTTTACTGTTCGGCTTTTCAGAATATTTGGAATATTGTCTCCAGCTATCAACAACGCCTTGTAATCCGGCTCTATACCTGATGCTGTCTACATAATCATATACTTCCTGGCTTGGAACGTCAAGGCTCTCATTTAAAGCTTCTGCGTACAATAAATACAGATCGGCCAGACGCATGATCGGGAAAGTAGACTGAACTGTATTTAAAGAGGTTCCGGCACTGTTGACTTGTGTCTCGATATGGGAGCCTTTTTTTACAAGATAGCCAGTTATAGAATACCTTAGCCCCATATAGTTTCCGGATGGTTTTCCTTTTAACATGTAAGTGACCCAAGCCCTCTGATCTTCAGGAGACTGGTCGAAATCTACTTTTCTGCCGTTCCCCAGCCAGTATCCTCCGTCAAAACCAAGGTTAGCATAGAACCTGGGTTCACGGTTCATGTTGATTTTGGCTGTCGGATAACCGCTGGTAGTATCCCTGTAAATATAATATTTATGACTCACGGGGGCAACATCTGTTTTAAACCGATTTTCATAATCATAATTTATATCTTCATCGATAGGCACTCCATTATTGGAATAGAAAAGTTCAACCATCCGCATGGTAGGTGCAATAACAGGTTCCGTTGCCGCAAGCGTCGTATGCGATACTAAAAAATGAGGAAGGGTACAACTGGTCAAATCGTTGAGTGTTCCCCAGATAGTTTCACTGTTCCATTTTTCAGTTACTACTGTTCTTAAGGTCATCAGCAACTTACTGGTATCGGAAATGCCACTATAAGAAGAGTAAAAAACAGATTGGTTAAATGTATACAATTTAAACTGTTGGGCAAGTCTGACGGTATCGATAGCATTTTTGCAGGCATCTTTTGCTCTTTCCCATTTTTGTTTTTCAGTAAGACTGCTTTCAAATAGTTTCTCTCCCCTGTTATCTTGAAATCCGGCATAATCCGGGTTATTATTGAATAAAGGACTGGCAGCAGTAACCAATATTTCTGCTTTTATAGATAATGCTATGGGTTGAGTGATCCTGCGCATTTCATTCGATGTATCGAAAATAATCAGGGGAAGATATGGAACAGCTTCATTGATTAATTGCACAATGTAATCCACACAATCGTCAAATTTATCCCGATATACCTTTGTTTCGTCAATGCCGGCATCTACAGGCAAACTTTCTTTTATTAAAGGGATCGGCCCGTATGCCCGTAACAGATAGTAATGATAATATGCCTTTAAGAACTTTACTTCGGCAACCCAACGATTTCTGTCATCTTCATTCAAATCGGGTCCTACCTTATGTATATTCTCAAGAAATATATTACAATCCCTGATACCCTGGAACAACGCTTTTCCCTGAACAGATCCTTCCCAAAAATTGAAATAAGGTGTATTGGAATTTTGTTGCTGTTTTAGGAAAAACCCGGCGAAATTTCCCGTTTTCGAATTGGCCCAGGAGTCATATAAAGACCAGGTATCATCACCTCCCATTATGGCAGGATCATAGCGCGGATCACCTATAACGGGCAGCCAGGTGTAGCAAGTGGTAAGGTATGATTCTGCTCCGGCCCTGTCGCGAAAAGCATAATCGATAGTTGCTATATTATCCGGGACGATATCCAGATAACTATCACAAGAGCAACATAATAATACGAAAAATATATAATAAATCCGTTTCATTTTATTCTTTTTTTTTAAAATGTAAACTGTACCCCAAGATTATAAACTTTTTGAATAGGATATCCTAATCCGTTCCCGGCCATTTCCGGATCCCATAATTTAAATTTACTGAATGTAAATAAATTGGTACCACTAAAATAAACCCGGAAAGTTTTCATCCTGATTTTATTGGTCAATCTTTCAGGAATGGTATATCCGAATTCAACCGATTTAAGACGCAGGAATGATCCGTTACGCATGAACCAGGTGCTGCGTTGTACGTTGTTATTTACCATTTCATTGGCCAGTCTCGGCCATAAAGCATATAGATTACGGTTATCTTCCGACCAGTGATTGTCTGCATATGCCTGCAGTAATGCATTTTTTGACTGAATGCTACTAGTGCCGTCCGTATCGATAAAAGGAACAGTTGATGGCCTATTTGTCGGATCACTTGCATCCGTATTGATCCAGAAACTCCTTTGTCCCAATCCCTGGAAGAAGAATGACAGATCAAATCCTTTATATCCGGCGGAAAGTCCAAATCCATATACTATTTGAGGTTCTGTCGGAAAGCCGATCGGTACTCTATCCAGATCGGTAATCTGACCATCTCCGTCAATATCTTTGTATTTAATATCGCCACCCATAATAGCAGCATTACCTCCAAAATTTTGTTCTGGTGAGTTCGATACTTCATAATCGTCAACAAATAAACGTTCAGCTACATAACCGAATTGCTGGGAAACAGGTTCTCCGATTATAGACCGCCAGGGAGTAGTTGAATAATCTATTTCCTCATATTCGGTATATTCGGTAGTAGCATAAGTAAAATTAGCCCTTCCTGCTACCCATAAATCGTGGGTAAAGCTATGTTGATAATCAAGAGAAAGATCTACCCCACTTCCTTTTGCTTTACCAAGATTTGCCTGTGGCGTAGCGGAAAGCCCCATTGTAGCAGGTACATAGGATCTATTTAATAAAATACCGCTTCTTTTTTCGGTATAAAAATCAAACATGAATTCCAGTTTGTTAAATAGACTCAGTTCGACTCCCAGATTCATTTTTTTTGCAGTCTCCCAGGTGATCTTGTCATTGGCGTAACGATCAACTTTTACACCATAACGGGTGTAGTTAAAGTCATATCCGTACTGATAGGATCTTCCCGATTCAGTACCCATAAGAACTTTAGATAAGTAGAAAAAACGGTCGTCAGCGTCTCCAATGGCGTCATTTCCTACTATACCGTATGTTCCTTTAAATTTTAATTTTGAAATAACCTTTTTTAAATTATCTGTCCAGAATTTTTCATTAGAAGTAATCCAACCAAAGCCGGCTGATGGAAAGAAACCAAAACGTTCATTTTTGGCAAATCTTTCAGAACCATTATACCCGAAATTAAATTCAGCGAAGTACCGATCATCGTATGCATATGTTGCTCTTCCGGATAATCCGATATTTCTATGAGGTAAAGACAATTCAAAACTTTCAGCATTGGCTTCCGAATAATTTCGCATGGTAAATACCAACATGCCGCTTACAGCATGTTTCTGCAGGAAAGTTTTGTCATAGGTAACTGCAGCTTCAGTATAGTTGGTGGTTTCGATTTCTTTAGGATCTTCTGTAAATCTCAGCCATTCTTCAGCCTCTCCCGTACCGGAATTCAGCCATTGTAAGATATACGTATCAGCTTGTTTATCATAAGAAGCTACGGAATAATAATAAGGCTTATATTGTCTCTTGGTACTATGATAGGAATAACGATTGGTAGAATACAGAGCCCTTAATGATAATCCGGAAATAATGAAATCCAGATTTTGCTTTAACTCGAATTGTGCCATCATTTTAGACTTGTTATAATCCTTATACCCTTTTACCATATCTGCATATGGATTGATATAATTGGCTGTTCCTGAATTTCCGAATAAGATATGGTAGGTATGTTGATTAGCTTCATCAGGCGCATATTTTGGAGCGAAAAGTACGGGATCCGATCTCATTATCTTCTTATATATCGCATCTCCGCTATCTATTGGTCCTTGATAATCATCAAAAGTACCGGACAAACGTACTATGGCTTCAGTCGTTTTTGTAATATTGATGTTGACATTAGAACGTAATAAGTAACGTTTTAAATCAATATTATTGTTAAAATTATTCTGTTTGTCTACTTTGAGAATACCATTGTCCTGATTGAATGTTGCGGCCACATAATACCTCGCAATTTTTCCTCCTCCGCTTACATTCATGTTTGCACGATAGTTAACGGCATAATCATTACAAAGCATTTCATACCAGTCATTAGCGGGATAAACATACTGATTTCTGTTAGGATCCATCGTATTGTCAATTTTTTCCCGCGAATAAGGAGCATTTCCGTTTTTATCCCTTGTGAGTACTGCTTCGTTATTCAATTGCATATAAGTAATAGGATCGGCGATTTTGACTTTTTTGGTAGGTAAAGACAAAGACGTTTCAGCCCTGAAAGATACAGTAGCCTGACCTTCACGCCCTTCCTTGGTTGTAATGGCTATAACCCCATTAGCTCCACGTGCCCCATATAAAGCTGTAGCTGTTGCATCCTTCATGATAGAAAAACTGGCAATATCATCCGGTTGCATACGAGACAAATCTGACGATGACATTTCCACACCATCAATTAGAATAAGCGGTCCGCTTGCATAAGTTAAAGAGGTGACTCCACGAACAAAGAAACTGGCATCATCCATACCCGGCTCGCCACTGCTCTGGTAAGAAACCAATCCTGCAATACGGCCTGCCAATGCGGTTGATAAGTTGCTGCTGGGTACTTTTAATTCACCTGGATTAACGGTGGTAATGGAGGCCAAAACACTTTCTTTTTTCTGTTTACCAAATGCAACAATGGTTACTTCATCTATGCTGGCGGCTTCTTCCTTTAATACGACAGCAATGATACGGCGTTGTCCTACTGTTACTTCCTGGGATTGGTATCCTATAAAACTAAACTGAAGTACGGATGTATCACTGGGAACCGACAGGAGAAATTCACCATTTATGTCCGTCATAATTCCCTGGCCTGAACCGCGGACAACCACATTAACGCCCGGGAGTAATTCTCCGGAATCATCGGAAACGGTTCCGGTAATTCTTATACCTTGTTGCTGTGGCTTTGACGGGAGTGTTTCTTTTTCTTTTTCTTTTTCTTTTTTATGAATGATGATATGTTCATCCATTATTTTGTACGATAAATCACTATTAAGTAATAAAGCATCCAATAATTCTTTAATGGACTGATCTTTGATATCAATATTTACTTTTTTACTCAGGTCGATCTCATCGGTATAAAAAAAAGAAAAATTGCTTTGATTTTCAATTTCCTTAAAAATACTTTCCAAAGAAGTGTTTTTGTAACTGAAGGTGAGCTTCTTGGATTGTGAGTATACGTTTGCAGTAATCGTGAAAATACTTGCCCAGATAAGCACGCAAATCATTTTGGCTATATTCACTATTTTACGTATTTCTTTTGAGGACAAAAATCCTCCATACTTATTAAATAAATCCATAAATTTGTTTCGATTTTTGTTTTTTAAATAATTCTGAACACATTGTTTAAACTCAAAACATCAGATAGGGGAATGTTGGCGCATTTCCCTATTTTGTTTTTTCTCAATTTTGTTTATTCCATAGGCGTATATATTTAATATTTAAAGGTTATTTTACTGAATGGTTATTGTGTGATCTTGTATGTTATAGTCAAATGGCATGCTTTCTTTCATAATATCTAAAATAGCTTCAGGTCCGTTATCTATGCTAAAACGTCCCGTTATTTTACGATCTTTAAGATGCTGGTTCTCAATTTGTATTTTTATTCGAAAGACGCGTTCTAATTCGGAAAATACATTCTCAATGGCTGTTTGCTGAAATATTAAGCGTCCGTCTTTCCATGCGGTGTATAAAGTAACATCCACTTCATGAAGGGAGACATGATTACTTTTTTTGTTCAGTAATAGTTGCTGGCCTGGAGACAGTATTGATCCGTTGTTATCAATTCCTTTGTCGATATGAACAGAGCCCTCGATTAATGTAGTAACTATGTTTATTTCATCTGGATAAGACCTAATATTAAAACTGGTACCCAGTACGCTTACATTTGAATGGCCGGTACTTACAATAAAAGGTTTTTCTGTATTTTTTACTACTTCAAAGTAGGCTTCTCCGTTTAATTCCACTTTTCTTTCTTCATTGCCATATCTATCGATATAGGTCAAATTACTGGAAGAATTGAGCCATACCAATGTTCCGTCAGGTAAAGTATATTGTTTTCTTCCTGCTTCAACTAATAACATATGAGTTTCCTCTTTTGTCCGGTAACCGGAAAACCAGTATGTACCAATCAATAGTATAACAATGGATGCAGCTGCAACATACTTCCAGGGACGTAATTTCTTGATTTTTGTTTTTTGTTGGTCTTTTTGAATTTTTTTCCAGAGAAGATTGAATGAGTTTTCTGCAGGGTATTTTTCAGAAGGATGATTCGTAGTGTATGATACCTTTTTGATGATATCATTATTTAAATGATCTGAATTTTGTTCTTTTTTCACGATAGGATAAGTTAAGTCTTTTATTATATAGTAAGACCGGAAAAGGAATGAAATCACCTAAATGAAAATAAAAAAATATTATTTTTTATTTATATTTTTCGATGATTGCTTTTATTTTCTGTGTAGCAATGGACATTTGAGCATCAATGGTACGTACTGATATATTCAGTATTTCAGCGATTTGTTTGTATTTCATTCCGTCTTCGCGTACCAGCTTGAAAATAGTACGGCACCTGTCGGGTAAGGAGTTGATGGCTTTTTGTAATAACTGGTTTAGTTCATTGTCCAGAACAATACTTTCCGGTGTATTTTCATCGATTGTAGTATATTCAATAGATACAGACAAATCCTGATTTCTGGGGCGACGTGCTGATTTATCCAGGTAATGCAGGCATTTGTTTTTAACCGATTTGAATAAATAAGCTTCCAGGTTATCAATTTCAGTTAATTGCTGTCTGTTCTGCCAGATATTAAAAAAAACATCGGATACAATTTCTTCACACCATTCTTCACTTTTTACCATATGCATTCCAAAACGGAAAAGGCGCTCATAATAATCATAGTACAACTTTCTAAAAGCTGATTCTTCCCCGTTCACCGCAATCCGATGGATTAACTCAATATGAAGCTTTTTTTTCAAGTAATAATTCAAAATATTCTCAAATATACAAATTTAATCGAATATTTGTGTTATGATCCTGATCTTCATCCTATATAATAAAAAACAAGCCCTGTATAAGAGCTTGTTTTTATTTAGCGAGGTTTCTGGCGGATTCGAACCGCCGTACAAGGTTTTGCAGACCTCTGCCTAGCCACTCGGCCAAGAAACCGTTTTTGCGGTTGCAAAAGTACAGAATATTTTCAGACTTCCAAAAATATTCTGCTCAATTATGTTCTTATTTGACGGATTCTTCCTTTGCTTTAACAGAGACAACCTTAAATGTCAATTCCTCTCTTTTTTTGTTGAACCCGACACGGATCGTATCTCCATTTTTAGGGTTTTGTTTGATCATTACCTCTGCCATCGGATTTTCCAGATATTTTTGAATAGCGCGTTTTAACGGACGCGCACCGAAATTCACATCAAATCCTTTTTCGCAAAGGAAATCCTTGGCAATGGGAGTGATTTTGATGTTGTAGCCCATGGTGTGTATCCTGTCAAACAAACCTTTCAATTCAATATCGATGATTTTTCCAATATCTTCTTTGGTCAATGTATTGAACAATACCACATCATCGATACGGTTGAGGAATTCGGGAGCAAAGGCCTTTTTAAGCGCATTTTGTATGACACTTTTTGCATAGTCATTACTTTGGGAAATGCGCGCTTCTGTCTGAAAACCGACTCCTTGTCCAAAGTCTTTTAATTGACGGGAACCGATATTGGATGTCATGATGATGATGGTATTCCTGAAATCCACTTTTCGACCAAGGCTATCCGTTAATTGTCCTTCATCCAGCAACTGGAGTAATAAATGGAATACATCGGGGTGTGCCTTTTCGATTTCATCCAACAATACTACCGAATAAGGTTTGCGGCGTACTTTTTCCGTTAATTGTCCGCCTTCTTCATACCCTACATAACCCGGAGGAGCTCCGACCAGACGGGAAACCGTGAACTTTTCCATGTATTCGCTCATATCGATGCGAATCAGGTTATCATAACTGTCAAACAGGTATTTGGCCAGCACTTTGGCCAGCTGTGTTTTACCAACTCCCGTGGGACCAAGGAAAATAAAACTGCCAATAGGTTTATTGGGATCTTTTAAACCTGCACGGTTACGTTGTATTGATTTTACTACTTTATCGATCGCCTCATCCTGACCGATCACACTGCCGCGTAATTCATCAGCCATATGTAATAATCTGGTTCCTTCAGCCTGCGCTATACGCTGTACCGGAACACCGGTCATCATGGCAACTACTTCCGCAACCTTATCAGCATCCACTACGACACGATTTTTAGATAATTCAGTTTCCCAAATGGCTTTTTCATTTTCCAGTTTTTCCAGCAACATTTTTTCAGTGTCACGGAAACTGGCAGCCCGTTCAAAATTTTGGTTTTTTACTGCTGCAACTTTTGCCCGTTTGGTTTCTTCAATGGATTCCTCCAGTTCGACTATTTGGTCTGGCACCAGTATATTGGATATATGAGCCCTTGAACCTGCTTCATCCAGGGCGTCAATGGCTTTGTCAGGAAGGCGCCGGTCACTGATATAGCGATTTGTCAGGTGTACGCATGCTTCGATGGCATCAGGGGTATAAATCACATTATGATGATCCTCGTAACGATCTTTTATATTGTTTAGTATTTCGATGGTTTCTTCCTCAGATGTCGGTTCTACCATGACTTTCTGGAATCTTCGTTCCAATGCTCCGTCTTTTTCAATGTATTGACGATATTCGTCCAGAGTGGTAGCCCCGATACATTGTATTTCTCCACGAGCTAAAGCGGGTTTCAACATATTGGCAGCATCCAGTGAACCGCTAGCTCCACCGGCACCGACAATGGTGTGTATCTCATCAATAAATAAAATCACATTGGTAGTGTGTGACAATTCATTAAGAATGGCTTTCATACGTTCTTCAAATTGTCCCCTGTACTTCGTACCTGCTACAATAGATGCAAGATCAAGTGTGAGAACTCGTTTCCCGAATAATACGCGCGACACTTTACGATGAGTGATACGTAATGCCAGACCTTCAACTATCGCCGACTTACCTACACCCGGTTCACCGATTAATATGGGATTGTTTTTCTTGCGCCGGCTGAGGATCTGTACCAAACGTTCGATTTCTTTTTCGCGACCGACAATTGGGTCTAAACGACCTTCTTCAGCGGCTTTCGTAAGATCGACGCCAAAGTTATCAAGTACCGGTGTTTCAGACGAAGATTTTGAAGCCTGTTGTTTACTGGCTCCTTGTCCACCGCCTCCACCTTCAAATGGATTGCGGGATTCGTCATCATCACCTCCTGCTGCAAAATCAGCTCTAATTTCATCGTCCTTGACTTCTGTAATATCTTCCAGACGTCTTCTGACTGAATAATAATCTATATCCATTTCGTTCAATAACTGTGTTACATAGGAAGTTTCATCCTTGAGGATGGCCAGTAATAAATGTTCAGTTTTTATTTCCGGGCTTTTAAATGATTTTGCCTCAAGGTATACAAGTTTTAATGCTCTTTCCGTAGATTTTAGCAAAGGAATATCCTCACTTTCGGGAATTGTTTGAAAAGTATCGGGCCTAATTTTGTCTTCAATATGTTTCCGTACATCATATAAATCAGCACCCAGTGATTGAAGAATATCAAGAGCCTCATTTTCCCCGTCGCGAAGAATTCCTAAAAATAAGTGTTCTAATCCGATATATGGTGTACCCAGACGCATAGCCTCTTCTTTACTATAACCGAGAACCCCTTTGATATGTTGAGAAAATTTTGAATCCATCTTATTTATTTGTGTTATTCTGGTGTATTAACTATACAAAGGTAAAATTTTTTTCAGTATTTTGTAAGTGTTATTGTTTTGAATCCTACTTTGGAAAAATACAAAATAAAATAAAAACTTACTCATATAAAATACATCTGTTATATTTTTTGGTTACAATAATACAAATAATTTGCCATTTTATTTTATATTGACAAAATGACAGGTATGATTTGTAACTCATGTACATATTGTCTTAAAAATGTAAACATGTCAATATGGTGGAGATAAATAAAGGGGAATTTATGCTACTAAACGTTTTTAGGCTTACTTGTAGGTAATGGTAATAATGTGCATCTTTCCTGTTATAAATTAGATAAATGCACTCCGTCGATTGTCTTTTCTAATATAGTACCATCCTTGCTGGTGTATTGAAGTGTAAATGAATAAACACCATTTCGGGACGGCGGAGAGGTGAATCGAAACTCAAAAGTAATGGAGGTAAATGCCCGTATATTTTGATTGAAAGAATATAATGATTGTTCTTCTAATAAGCTTATAGACTGGTTATAGCCGGAATCAATTACTTTTTTGGGAAGTAAATAACTGATATCTACAATGTCATTGATTATACTTCCTTCAGGATAAGTATCATTATAATTTTGATTGGTAAAAATGCTGATATCCGATATGGAATCAGCCAAACACGATACGGGAAATGTTTTTTCTACAGACTGATTGAATGTTTGATCTTTCATTATCTCAGAAAATACATTGAAGTCCGCTTCATTTTGATTGGTTTTTTTGCCTTCAACAATGAGTAATAAAGAAGCATCTTTAATAGAAACGTAAGACATATCTGCTTTGATCCCTCCGCCACCCGGATATATAAAAGTCAGACTTAGATAATCCGGCTCATAAATGTAATCTGTGATATAATTATTTGATATCTCAGGCTCCTCTTCTTTGTTACATGTAATTGCCGTAATAGTAAACAAGGAAACTAAAAAATACACTTTAAATTTCATGTGCGTAAAAATTACTTTGATGGTGAAACACACTCAAAATCTGTGCCCGATTATCTGTTTACAACTCTTATTTACGAATTGACGAACCGTTTTTCGATGATAATTTTTTAACTTAGGTTATATGTATTGGTTCATTTTTATATTTTTGTCTTTTGTTTCAACAATTGTAAAACCACAGGATGGCTGTTATTACGTTAACCACAGGATGGATAGATGATTATTATATTGCAGTGGTAAAGGGGATCATCCTTTCTGCAATACCTTCTGTACAAATTGTTGATATATCACATCATACGCCGGCATTTAATACCGGTATTTCTTATGCTGCTTATATGATCAGTCACAGTTATATTTATTATCCGAAGAATACAGTACATCTGATATCTGTGGCCAGTGAATATACTGAAAAAACACCTTTTATTGCAGCACAATATGAAGGACAATATTTTGTAGGTACTGATAATGGCATATTTAGCCTGATATTCAGATATGAGCCGGAAGATATGGTTCGTATCGAGAAATATACTGATGCTGCTGCCCCTAACTATCCTGCTATTTCCGTATTTGCACCTGCAGCTATTCACCTTGCATCAGGAGGTAACATCAGTGACCTGGGGTCTACATATACCACATACCAGCGTAAAGGTATGTTGATGGCCACAATTGATGAATCCCAGATTACAGGTACTATCATACATATCAATGCTTTCGGAAATGTCATAACTAACATTACACGGGAAGACTTTGATAGGATTGGAAAAGGCCGTCCGTTTGAGATTATGGTACAAAGTATCCGGAATAAAATAACACGTATCAATAAATATTACCATGAGACAAGTGATGGCGAATTATTGGCCCTGTTCGATGTTTCCGGTTTATTGGAAATTGCAATGAATAAAGGAAAGATTGCCGAAATGCTGAATCTTTCCCTGAATTCAAATATTATTGTAAAATTTTTGAATGTTAAAATATAATGTTCTGAATCAAAGAAATGTATTATATTTATGTAATTATTAAAATATTTCCATGATTGAAAAAAATACTGTCCGGCAGACATTGAAGTTTAAGTTGGATTCATTGTTGGAGATTACACGTTCCATCAATGAGAACCAATCGGTAGAAGCCTTGTTGGAAAAGTATATTGATATTCTTTGCCATAAGCTTAAGATAGGTAAAGTGGTTATGTTCAAGTATAGTAATCAATGGGAATGTATTTTAAATGCAGGAGCTGCCTCTAGAATTGTAGACAATATCGATGTTGAAAAAGATTTACTCCTCTATTCGGATATTACGTTTATTGCTTCCGAAGAAGACATATTACCCGGGTTTGATATTGTTATTCCGGTTTTTAATAATAACACCCCTATTGCGTATGTACTGATCGGGGATATCGAAGAGGAGATGGAAGGAGTAAGTCCTGTGATCAAACATCTCCAGTTCATACAAACGATATCCAACATTATTGTTGTTGCCATTGAAAATATACGTTTGTTTCAGGAAAGTTTACAACAGGAGGCCATTAAAAGAGAATTAGAGTTGGCTTCGCAGATGCAGAATATGTTGGTTCCCGATATTAAGGATCTGCCCAGGAATAAATTTATATCTGTAAATGCTTTCTACAAATCCCATTATGATGTTGGGGGGGATTATTTTGATTGTATTGATTTAAAAAAAAATAAGATAGGATTTTGTGTTGCGGATGTTTCCGGAAAAGGTCTGGCTGCCGCATTACTGGCATCTAATTTTCAGGCTACTTTACAGGCATTGTTTACCTGGGACATTCCCATGGAAAAATTATTGCAGAAATTAAACCGGAGGATTTCGGCCAGGGCAAAGGGAGAAAAATTCATTACTCTTTTTATCGGACGTTATGATTATAACACCCGGGAAATGGAATATGTGAATGCCGGACATACGCCTGTCATTTTATACAATACCGAAAGTAAAAAAATGGATTTACTGGAAAGTTCAACGGTTGCTGTCGGCATGCTTGACGAACTTCCGTTTGTTAATGTAAAAAAAATAACCATTGATGAACATACTTTATTATTGTCTTATACTGATGGTATTGTAGAAGTGATTTCGGATACGGAAGAAGGAGAAGTGGACTCAGCTTTCTATGTATTGGAAAATGCCGTCCAGCAATTCACAACTGTTGATGATGTGATAGAAAATATTATTACTACCCAGAATTTACGGGGGCAGAATGAAGCTATTTTTGATGATATCACCCTTTTAGGAGTGGAATTTTTCCCGAAATGATTTTAATTGATAACAGAAATAACCGTATTTCTGCTGCTTTCTCTTAATAATTCCGTATGTTTGTATTTTGAATAAACTGTAATAATGCACACATATCATTCTTTCCATATTCCCGTGATGGGGCTGGCCTATACCATTGACACACCTGTTAAAGTCGCACGCTTTGGAATATCTTCAGTGGTTTCCATTATTGAAGATACGCTTATTGAAAGAATGCGTAAATATTACTGCAAGAAAACCAACCGGACCTATTTTCCGATCAATGTTACCGAGCCGGATTACCGGGCAAAGAGAATTACAGACTATTTAAATCTCTTGAATGAGATTGTGAATAAGCAGGTCGAAAAATTGAAAGAATCAGCTTTTGAAGCAGGATCGGACCTGACACAATATTTTGAAATGTTACCTGATACCAGTATCTTGAAAAAGATGTACCAACAAATGCTGGAGATGCATGATAAATATGAAAAGAAGAAACTGGAATTAAAGCTGCGGAAAGAATTGAGAGCCGGCAGTATTGATGTAAATATCATGACAAAGCTGGATAATGACCGTTACCAACGCAACGGAGAATTGATTGAAAACGGTTCGGATGCTATCACAGCTTTAAGGGGATATGCAAACAGTGACCTGACAAATTCTTCCGTCGTATTTTCAGCTGGACTCAATCCGCGTTTATTCAACTATATGGAAAACCTGGACGTCTTTTGTAAAATGAAAGACGGTGAATTCGAGAAAAAGATCGTGTTGAAAGTAAGTGATCACCGGTCGGCGATCATTCAAGGAAAATATCTGGCCAAGAAGGGATTATGGGTTTCTGAATTTCGTATTGAGTCCGGTCTGAACTGTGGTGGACATGCTTTCGCAAGCGAAGGATATATGCTCGGTCCTATTCTTGAAGAATTTAAGAATAAGCGAGAAGCACTGAATGATGAACTTTACGGGATTTACAGCAAAGCATTGGCCGAAAAAGGAAAAACACCTCCTGCTACCCGGCCTTCAATAAAATTGACTGTTCAGGGAGGAATCGGTACAAGTGAGGAAGATGCTTTTTTCCGGGATTATTACATGGTTGATTCTATCGGTTGGGGGACTCCTTTTATGCTGGTACCCGAAGCTGTTTCCATTGATGAAGAGACGCTCAGGCTTCTGGCTGATGCCAAAGAAGATGATATCATACTCAGCAAAAATTCACCATTAGGTGTGCCTTTCAATTACCTGAAAGGGGCTTCAGGAGAAAAAGAAAAATACCGGCTGGCCGAAGAGGGACATCCTGGCAGTCCATGTTCTGAAAAACTCTTACAATTCAATACCGAATTTACGGAAAAACCATTATGTACGGCTTCTTCCGCATATATTAGGAAGAAATTGCAACAATTGCAGGAAACAGAGATGAGCGATGATGAACGTAAGAAAAAAACAGGGGAAATCCTTACTAAAGAATGCCTGTGTATCGGATTGAGTAATCCGGCTATTATTCAGCATCGGTTGGATATCATCAATAAGACGATACAAGGAGTTACTGCATGTCCGGGACCGAACCTGGCATATTTCGATAAAGTGGTTTCCCTTGGGGAAATGGTGGGTCACATCTATGGGCGGACTGATTTATTACGTAAGGGTTACCGTCCGCATGTGTTTATCAAGGAAATGGATATTTATCTCAGTTACCTGAAAGAACAATTATCCGAAGAAGTAGCAGATTTAACCAATACCCGGCAATTGAAATACTATCAGTCATTTTGCCGGAATATGCACGATGCCGTGGCCTATTACCGGTCTTTGAAAGACAAGATTTTTACCCAAAAGCCAAATGAAAAGGAAATATTTGAAAAAGAATTGAACAGGATTGAAGAGGAAATTGTTCATATTGAGTCGACTATAGGCTAATTTCTTTTTATTACCTGGAATTATCATGGAAGAACTTACTTTAACCACACCTGCGTTGTTGTTTTCTGCAATCTCGCTCATACTGCTGGCGTATACCAACCGTTTTTTATCATACGCTCAATTGGTCAGAACCTTAAAAGATAAGCATATTGCAAATCCTAATTCCGTAACCGAAGCACAAATCATTAATCTTCGCAAGCGGCTGAATCTTGTTAGGAACATGCAGATATTCGGTATCGGAGGATTACTTTTTTGTGTAGCTTCCATGTTTTTCATTTATATAGAATTGAATTTAACCGGAGCATATGTGTTCGGTGCAGGATTAGTATTGCTGATCATTTCCTTAAGTATCTGTATTTGGGAAATAATTATTTCCGTAAAGGCTCTGGACATATACCTCAATGATATGGAAGAAATTGCCCATATTGATAAGGATTAATGGAACGACTGGGAAAATTTCTTGCAAAAGCCGGAATTGATGCTTTTCTATTACTGCTTATCCTGGCCGTCTTTCTTGCTTACTTGAAACCTGAAATAGGTTCGGGAAAAGGTGTTTTTTCTCTTTCTGCTATAGCCAATTATGGTATTTCTTTCATTTTCTTTTTTTACGGATTGAAACTTAATCGCGAAAAACTGCATGCGGGACTTTCCAACTGGAAATTACATATCCTGATACATGTAACTACTTTCATCCTGTTCCCGGTTCTTATATGGTTCATTCGTCCACTTTTTACCGGGGAAGAAACTATTTTATGGCTGGGTATTTTCTATCTGGCTGTTCTTCCCTCTACGGTTTCATCATCCGTGGTCATGGTATCCATTGCCAACGGAAATATTCCGGCAGCCATCTTTAATGCCAGTATTTCGAGTCTTGCTGGTGTATTCATCACCCCGTTATGGATGAGTCTGGTGCTTTCAGGTACAAACGGATACGATTTCTCCCATTTATGGGGAATTATCTCAAAATTAATCCTGCAGATATTGTTGCCTGTGGCGCTGGGCATGATATTAAACCGGAAATGGGGATATTTTACCGAAAAGCACAGGAAAGGATTGCAACGATTTGACCAGGCGATTATATTATTGATCGTATATACATCTTTTTGTACTTCGTTTGCTGATCATGTATTTGAGGATTTTTCGGCTTCCGGGATTCTCTGGTGTGCGCTAGGTATGGTTTTGCTGTTCTTTGTGGTTTATTTCATCGTTACTTTAATTGCCCGTATATTAAAACTGAACAGGGAAGATACGATTACGGCACAATTTTGCGGATCTAAAAAGTCATTGGTACACGGAACGGCCATGTCGAAGGTCATCTTTACCGGATATAGCAGTGTCGGTATTATTTTGCTTCCTATTATGCTGTACCATGCCCTGCAACTGATGATTGTATCGGCAATCGCTTACCGGAAATCAAAAAACGAACAGTCTACTCATCCACATCATACAGGCGGATAAATTCATAATTGTTTTGGGTCCAATCCATATAACGCCAGAATTCATTGGCGGGTATCACCAGGCTAACCTGATTGTCATTAGGATGGAATGATATTTTTTGTGCATGTTGCAGATTTTCATCGAAAAAGACATGCACATGTTTCTCTTTATCATTGACCAGACCGAAAGGAGAAACAGAGCCCGGGAGCAGGCCAAGGTATTTTTCCATACGTTGCGGTGATGCAAAACTGATTTTTCCCTGTTTCAAACGCTTTTCCAGATCATGGATATCCAATGCCCGGGAACATTCCAATACAACTAAATAGTGTTTGTTTCCCTTATGGTTACGGAAAAAAAGATTTTTACAGTAAGTAGCCGTTTCATCCCGCCAGTATTGACGTGCTTCTTCAATAGTCGGCGTGGGTGGATGTATGTAATAATCAAACGGAATACTTAATTCTTCCAAAATCCGGTATACCTCTTCTTGGCCAATAAGGTTGCTCATTTTGTATTACATGAAATCGATCAAAAAAATCAAAATTACATATTTAATCGTAAAAATCAACACATTTTATAACCGGCATATTATCAGGTAATTTTAAATTTTTCAAAAAAAATATAAAATATTTACATATATATAGATTATCTATGTATCTTTGTTCTATATATTTTTATTCTATGTATTCAAAAGAATTATTAAAAGGTACATTATCGGTGATTATCCTTAAATTACTGGAAGATAATGGCAAAATGTACGGATATCAGATTACACAAACCGTGAAAGGGTTATCCGGGAATAAGATTCTGGTAAAAGAAGGTTCGTTATACCCCGCTTTACATAAACTTAAGGAAGAAGGCTGGGTGGATGTTGAGACGGAAAACATTGGTAAACGGATCCGGCATTATTATTCACTTACTGAAAAAGGTAATCAGGAGCGAATAAAGCAAGAGAGTGAGTTAAAAGATTTTATTGAAACCATTCAAAAAATTATGTTATGAATGTCTTAACAGAAAAACAAATTGATTTTATCTCAGAAAAAATCAACGGATGTGTGCAATTATCACGAGAAATGAAAGATGACCTGATCGACCATTTCAGTTGTACCATAGAAGATGAAATGGTCAAAGGGAAGGATTTTGAAATGGCTTATCGTTTTGTTTTCGAAAAAGTATGCCCGGAAGGTTTAGACGGCTTGATAAAAGAAACATCATACATCCCGACAACAACCAAAAGGAAACGACTTAGCCGGATACTTCGAATATCCGGAATTTTCACACTGGTTGGATTTACCGCTACTGTGTTCATGAAACTTTTCCATATTCCTTTTGGTCAGATTGTATTGATGCTGACGGCTGTAGTCTGTATTTTTCTGCTTATTCCGGCATTATTCCTCTATTTCTTTCAAAAGAAAATGGGAATACGGCAAATCGGAAAATTTCCATATGTGGCCGGATGTATCGGCACTGTATTACTCATTGTTTCTGTTGTTTTTTACACTTCCCACTGGCCGGGATTATTTATTGCATTATTATCAGCGGTCTTATGTATTGACTTTGCCGTCTTCCCTTTGATATTTACCAACCGGTACAAAACAGACATGGTAATCTAAAACAATCCGGCAATATTTCCCTGATCATCTATGGCTATATGTTCTGCAGAGGGTATGGAAGGAAGGCCGGGCATCCGCATGATTTCTCCGGAGATGGGAATAACAAACCCCGCTCCGGCAGCGATTTCTATTTCCCGGATGTTAAAAATAAAATCGTGGGGAGCACCTAGCAGAGCAGGATTATCCGATAATGATTTTTGTGTTTTGGCAATGCAGACAGGAAGTCCGGCTAACCCCAGATCATTGATACTTTTCAGATCCGATATCGCTTTTTTACTGTACTCTATTTGTGAAGCTCCATAAATATTTTTAGCGATTTTTTCTATCTTTTTCTCTATCGGGTGGGAAAGCTCATACAATGGTTTGAATGGTACTGGGTCTCTTTTGGCTATCCGGAGAACGGCTTCAGCCAGTTCAACAGCTCCTTCTCCGCCTTTTGCCCATACATCAACGGGTATGGCCTGTACAGATCTTTCATTGCATAATTTTTTGACCAGGTTTATCTCATCATCGGTATCCGTTGCAAAACGGTTGATGGCCACTATGACCGGAAGACCGAAAGAACGAACGTTTTCAATATGTTTATTCAGGTTTTCCATACCATTAGTGATGGCCTGCAGATCGGGCTTTTTTAAATCAGCAATAGCTATTCCGCCATGGTACTTTAATGCACGTACGGTAGCGGATAAAACCACTACTTTCGGGGAAATTCCTGCATTGCGGCATTTCAGATCCAGGAATTTTTCCCCGCCGAGATCAAACCCGAATCCGGCTTCAGTTACTACATACTCACTCAACGACATAGCTGTATATGTGGCTATGGTAGAGTTGGTTCCCTGGGCAATATTAGCAAAAGGTCCTCCATGCAAAATGGCTGGAGTATGTTCAGTTGTTTGTACCAGGTTAGGGAAAATAGCTTCCTTCATCAGGACAGTCATAGCTCCGTCAGCTTTCAGGTCACGACAATATACGGGTTGTTTATCATAAGTATAGCCAATAAAGATATTTCCGATACGCTGTTGCAGATCATTCATATCCTTTGCCATACATAAGATAGCCATTAATTCGGAAGCAG
The DNA here is from genome assembly GCA_031275285.1 of Bacteroidales bacterium. Taxonomy (NCBI): domain Bacteria; kingdom Pseudomonadati; phylum Bacteroidota; class Bacteroidia; order Bacteroidales; species Bacteroidales bacterium. The sequence continues at coordinate 49,556 of JAISOY010000066.1, forward strand.
CGGTGATGTCAAACCCGGTTTCCCGGGGTACTCCATTGGCACTTCCACCTAATCCAATGATGATCTGGCGCAAAGAACGGTCATTCATATCCATTACCCGTTTCCAGACAACACTTCCCGGGTTGATTCCTAAATTATTTGTTTTGTTTTGTATGTTATTGTCAATCAATGCTGCCAGTAGATTATTTGCTTTTTCAACGGCAGAAAAATCACCGGTAAAATGAAGGTTGATATCCTCCATCGGTAGTACCTGGGAATAACCACCACCGGCAGCTCCCCCTTTTATCCCGAAAATAGGCCCTAATGAAGGTTCCCGCAATGCTACAATAGATGACTTTCCGATTTTGTTTAAAGCCATCGACAGGCCGATGGATACGGTTGTTTTTCCTTCCCCCGCAGGAGTCGGAGACATGGCCGATACCAAAATCAGGTTCGATCGATCTATATTCTTTTTGTCAATGAATGATAACGGTAACTTGGCTTTGTATTTACCATAGAGGGATAGATCTTCCTGAGGTATATTCAAAGAAGCAGCAATATCTGTAATGGGCTTCATCCGGATCGAACGGGCAATTTCTATGTCACTTAACATATTCATGATATGGTAGTATTAATGAATATACAATAATACAACAAATACCCATGATTCCCTAATCAGGATTTACAAATTACGTTCCTTCGGATGTATTATTTTTTTGATAAAGTGAGTTGAAGATTATTTTCTTTGATCAATCTGCGAAGGTTGATCAAAGCATAACGCATCCGTCCTAATGCTGTGTTGATACTCACATTGGTATGATCTGCTATTTCCTTAAAACTCAGATCTCCGTAATGGCGTAGAAGGATCACTTCTTTTTGCTCTTCAGGCAGATAATCGATCAGATTACGTATATCCTCATAAATCTGGAATTGCACCATCTCTTCCTCGATCGTATTTTCTGAATATTTTGGCGAATTGAGTACCGGAACGGTGAAGTTATCTGTTGATTTTATATTTAACAGCTTTTCCTGACGATACTGGTCAATGATCAGGTTATGCGCAATACGCGTTATCCAGGGCAAAAAACGTCCGGATTCGGAATAACGTCCATCGAGTAAGGAGGTAATAGCTTTAATGCATGCTTCCTGAAAAATATCTTCCGCAGCATGCTTATTCTTAACAGTGTAATAAATGTATGAAAACAAACGCCTTTGGTGGCGTTCGATTAACATTTCAAAACTCTTCCCATTACCTGCAATAAATTGTTCGACCAACGTCTGGTCCGACAATTCTTGTAGATTATTCATCTGCAACAATAAATTGGTTAAAAGAGTAAAAGAATGTTATCGATAAATTGGCTTATTATAAATGAAACATACAACAAATGTAATATATATTTTTATAAAATGACAAAATCATTCAATAATTGCATCCAGAATAATTACCGAACCATGGGGGATTATGCGCTGTCCGGTGTTACCGTCATAAAGTATTTCATTATAGTCTTCTCCGTAATATACCCTGTAAGGCATAGCGATCGATACTCTTCCACCTTTATTCATCTTTAAGAATATTTCTTTCATGATATTGGGGGCAGCATTAAAAAATTGCGAACTTTCAGAATTCCATGTAGTTTCACCGTCTTTAAGATAAGTATGCTGTACTCCATCCAGCATGGTATAATAAACATTTATTTTTACTTTTACCCGGGGAGATTCTATTGAATCGCCGGATCCCTTATCAATTACAGAAAACATTACTTTATACTCTTTAGAATCAACGGTTGATTTGGTAACCAGAGTGTCAACCGTTCCATATTTTGATAAGTAGCTATTCATCAATGATTCCTGATAAAGAGTAAGATCTTCTATGATTTTTACTATTTTTACTTCTAATACCCGGGAAATAAAATCAGCTCCTGAAGGAAAGAGCATATTATGGCGGGAAGAGAAAAAAATACTTCCGGTTTCTCCTTCGCCTATCAATCCCAATCCTTTATATACACCTGTTAATGAAGGAGCTGAAAGTTGCCACAATTCAGGCCCTCCATATATATAAAACGGATAATAGATCGGTTGATAACTTTCATAATCCTGGTAACTAACCCTCTCTACTTTGTCTTCGAAGAGCTGTCGGAGTATAAAATCTACCAATACATACTGTCCTGGTTCCGGTTTAGGTTGTTCTGTATCAGATGCTATAATATATAAGCCATTTGGTACACTATTTGTCAATTCTTTTGCATCCGGATAGTTAGCCTGTATGTACTCATCCAACTTTCGGTCTTCATTTGCCAGTTTTTCAGAAGAATCATCCTTATTACAAGATGCTAAAACCCCCAACATACATGTAATAATAAAGAAAAAGTTTCTATTCATCATGAAAAGTTAAAATAATATTCATCAATTTATTAGACGATGCAAAACTACTAACGTTGCGTTGATGTTAAGAAAAAATCGACTCATTTAACATTAATTAACTCAATTTTGTATACAACCGGTGTAAAAGGAGGTATGATTCCGGATTGGGTACCCTCGATTCCAAAGGCCTGGTCGGAAGGAATGACCACTAAAGCCTTTTCACCCGGACACATCCTGCCGATTATTTTTTCAAGACCACGAATTACCTGTTCTTGCTCACCATATACAAATTGAAACGGCTCATTCCGCAAATATGTTGAATCAAAGAAACGTCCGTTTAAGAAACGTCCTTCATAATGAACGGTGACAGTATCTCCTCTTCTTACTGCAGGACCGGTTCCGGCTTGTTGCACGATATAATATATACCATCTTCAACAGGGGGGGCACCTATCTTTTCTTTACGGATATATTGCTGTAGTAACAATTTTTCATATGCACCAAAATCTTCCACCCAGTGAAGAAAAGCTTCTTTTTCTTTTAAATATTCGGATGTTGTCTGGATATCCAGCATTTTTACAGAAAGTTTCATTTCCATGTGATTCTGTAAGTGGTCAGGAACAGAACTTTCTAATGTTTTTTCAAAAAAATCGACAAGGGAAATGATAAATTCAGCTGAATCATGTTCGCACATCAAACAAAAACATTGATCAATGGATCCCGGAAAGCCCGGATCAGTTACTTTAAATTTCCTTATTCCCGAAAAGAAAACAGAATCATCCAATGTTTTGTATGTAAGGTTTACGGTAATATAATTTCCAAAATGACAACATTTGTCTCTATCGCCCACCTCCAGGAGCCTATAATAAATGCCTTCTTCATTTCTGGTGTATCCCGGGTAGGGATCATGGCAGGAAAACATTACCAGGATCACAATCATCCCGGATAATATGGTCAACTTATATTTTTGCATTTTCAGTCAGCCATTTACACGCGGCTTCCAGGTCATCGGGTGTATCGATTGCAATAGTTTCCTGATCGGTTTGTATCACTTTGATGTAGAAATCATTTTCCAACCAGCGGTTTTGTTCGAGTGATTCCGCAATTTCCAGGGGCGATTGTGCTAATTGGGTTAACTGTCTGAGTGCTTCAGTCCTGTATGCATATAATCCTAGATGCCAGTAAAAAGTTTGCTGGTTCAGCCATTCTTCCTGTTTGTACCCACGTACATAAGGAACAACGGAACGACTGAAATATAAAGCATGGGCTGAAGGAGTAATCACAGCTTTCACATTATTCGGGTTCAATAAATCATTTATATGGTCAAATGTCCGCACTACTGTGGCAATCTGTACAGAACTTTCTTCGAAACATTCAGCTAAGCGGCGTAGCAAACCCGGATCCACAAATGGTTCGTCTCCCTGTATATTAACTACTACCTCCGGATTTTCTCCATACATTTCCTGAAGTAATACCAAAGCCTCGGCGCAACGGTCTGTTCCGCTATTATGCGATGGGGAGGTCATTACGACAGTACCACCAAAACGCTTCACTTCCTGGACAATTCGTTCGTCATCTGTAGCTACGGCAACTATTTCAAAAGCTTTGGAAGCTTGCTGATATACCCGCTCTATCATAGTTTTCCCCTGAATTTTAGCCAAAGGTTTACCAGGGAAACGTGTTGAGGCATATCGTGCCGGAATGATACCAAAAGTTTTCAAATTTTCTTTTTATGATTTCTGGAATGCAAATATATAAAACGCTATGTTTATTCAAACGGAAATGATCAAAACTATTTTAAAATATCCGTCGATAAAAATTTTATAAAAATGATATTATTACAAAAATGATTTATATTTGCAAAATATATAATATCGATTAAGCGTATATCTCCAATGAAAACTCTGTTTAAAAATGTAGTATGCAACACGCCGCAAGTAGCTATTGGCATGTGTATTGCAGAGAGAGAGAGAGAGAGAGAGAGAGAGAGAGAGAGAGAGAGAGAGAGAGCTGGTAAGACAAGCGCATAGGGAGAATCTTATTTCTACATATAGCCGTACCATTGTTTTTTCAACAATGGGCGGCTTCTTTATTTTCAACCTTATAAGTTTGGGGCCGAATGAGACTATTGTTTAGCATTAATTGACCGATGTCTTTCTAAATTTTGAAAAAAAATGAAAAATTTCCTATACAAATAATAAATGTGTATTTCCGTGCGCGCGCACGGAAGGGGTAATATAAGTAGATAAAAACAAAACCAACAGTATAAACCATTTAAAAATAATTTTTTAGCCTATGAACAAATCAATATGAAAGGACTCTATTACAAAATTTATCTGATGAAGTTGATTCATCATAACAATATCAAATATTAAACTTAAAAATGAACATAAAACATGAGTAAAGGAATTTATGGAAAACGAGGTACATTACGAAAACTGCTGTATACTTTGTGTATCGTTTGTACTTGTACAATTTCATTATTTGCCCAACAAGAAGTAAACCTTAGCGGAGTTGTCCTTGATGAAAAAGATGAACCTCTACCCGGGGCATCGATTTTGGTTAAAGGATCTACGAGGGGGGTAATGACAGATCCTGATGGCGCTTTTTCCATTAAGGTATCGCCAACAGACCAATTGGTCGTTTCGTTTGTCGGTTATGAGGATTTTACCCTTGAAGTAGGTGCTCAGACTAAAGTAAGTATCACCCTTTCTCCGAAAGCGAATGAGTTGGATGAAGTAACGATTGTAGCGTTCGGTAAGCAGAAGAAAGAAAGCGTTGTTGCGTCTGTTTCAACGGTGAAAGTCTCTGATTTGAAAGTACCCTCATCCAATCTTACCACTGCGTTTGCGGGAAGGATTGCCGGCCTTATTTCGGTTCAAACTACCGGCGAGCCGGGTGCGGATAATGCAGACTTTTTTGTGCGCGGTGTATCGTCTTTCGAAGGAGGACGCTCCAATCCGTTGATCCTCATAGACGGTTTTGAAGCCACAAAAGATGATTTGGCACGTTTGCAACCCGATGACATCGAAAGCTTTTCGGTAATGAAGGACGCTTCGGCTTCTGTACTTTATGGAGCGCGCGGCGCTAACGGTATCATCATAGTGACCACTAAACCCGGAACTGAAGGTGCGCCAAGAATCAGCGCCAGGGTAGACGTGAACGTTACTACGCCTACACGCGAAAAAAAGGTGTTGGACGGACCAACGTATATGAGAATGTACAACGAAGCGTTGATTAGCCGAAATCCGGAGTCGGTACCATATTACAGTGAACAGAAGATACAGTCGACCATACGTGGCGATAATCCGAATATTTATCCCAATGTGGATTGGTACGACGAAATGTTCAACAATGCCACCGTCAATACCAAAGCCAACATCAATGTGTCAGGCGGCGGTGGGGTTGCAACTTATTATGTGTCTGGAGGATACGATCATGATAACGGATTGTTGAAAACCAATCAGTCAAACTCTTTCGACAATAATATCTCTATCAATCGTGTACATATCCGTAATAACGTCATTTTGAAGCTGTCGTCCACCACAAAACTGGATACCCGTATCCAGGGGCGTTTTGAAAACTATAACGGTCCCTATAGATCGGCAAAGGATATATATTATTCCGTTATGCTCGCAAATCCGGTAGACCATCCGGTGATATATGAGCCTGACGCAGCCAGGATGCATGCCGACCATGTTCTTTTCGGCAACACTTATGACAATAACCAGTATATGAAAACCAATCCTTATGCACAGATGGTGATGGGATACGAAGACAGGCAGGAAAACAGGATTTCGGCGCAGGCCACGTTGCTGCAGGATTTGGATTTCATCACGGAGGGGTTGAAATTGCAGTTGAAAGGATCGGCTGCTACCTGGAGCAAAAGTTCGGGGTTAAGATTTTTTACACCGTTTTATTATGGGTTAGACAGTTACAATATGGTAACCGGCGAACACACGCTTTATTGCCTCAATCCGACCAACACTAATAACAAGTTGGGAGACGTTATACCGAGTCGCGACGGCGATGCGCTGTATTCCGGCGAACTTCGCCTGAACTGGGAAAGGATTTTCGGCGTTCACTCAGTAGGCGCTATGGTGGTTGGTACCCTGTCGAGCAAGCAATTGACAAGTGGTAACAGCACGTCTATCTTTGAACAGTTGCCCGAAAAAAATATGGGCATTTCAGGTAGAGCGACTTATGGTTTCGATTCGCGTTATTTCGTGGAATTTGCATTCGGATACAACGGATCGGAAAAATTTTCTTCTGACAAAGCATACGGCTTCTTCCCGTCCATTGGCCTCGGTTGGTTGATCTCGAACGAACCGTATTGGAACGTGAGCAAAAATATCATCAGCAACCTCAAACTGAAATTTACATGGGGAAGAGTCGGGAATGATGCACTTGACGGGCGCGGCGGACGCTTCTTCTACCTCTCGCAATTCAACAGAGGCGGAGGAGCTTACATTTTTGGCGAAGATTTCCTGAACCGCTATGAAGGTTACAGCATTGCACGTTATCCCAATGCCGACATCTCGTGGGAAGTATCCAATAAATACAATCTTGGATTGGAATTGGGATTCCTGAAAGACCAGGCCATCAAACTTCAAATTGACGCATTTTTAGACAACAGGGAGAATATCTATGAACTGCGCCAGAATTACCCACACAGTGCAGGACTGGAAGTGAATATCAGGACCAATTCAGGCAGGGTACGCTCAAAGGGTATTGAAGCTGAATTGGATATACAGCACAATTTTACTACTGATTTTTGGGTGACCGGACGCGGTAATTTTACGTTTGCCGTTAATGAGATCCTTGAAAAGGACGAGCCTAATTACAGGGACGATTACCGCAGCCAGATAGGACATTCCACCACGCAAAAATGGGGATTGGTAGCCGAAAGGCTTTTTGTGGATGATCAGGAAGTGGCCAACTCGCCCAAGCAGTATGATGGAAATTACATGGCAGGCGACATCAAATACAAGGACGTCAACGGCGATGGCATCATCAATGATGAAGACCAGATACCGATGGGATATCCCACTTCGCCCCAGATACAATATGGCTTCGGGCTCTCTGCCGGATATAAGAAATTCGATTTATCGTTCTTTTTCCAGGGTAACGCAAGGGTTTCGTTCTTTATCAACTCAGGTACGGGCGGTGGCACCGATGGTACGGAAGGTATTGCTCCGCTTGTCAACCGGCGAAATGCGCTGGAAATTGTCGAACGCGACTATTGGAGCGAAACCAACCCTAACGTACATGCATTTTGGCCCAGATTGTCGGTTCGCACTTTAGATAATAATACGAAACAATCATCATGGTGGTTGCGCAATAACTCATTCCTCAGGTTGAAAACCGTGGAATTTGGATATAGTGTCGGAAGTCTCCCTAAAATTAAAATCTCAAACCTGAGATTCTATTTCAGCGGCGAAAATTTCTTTGTGTTGAGTCGTTTTAAATTGTGGGATCCAGAACAAGGAAGAAATGGATTAGGATATCCGCTCAACAGGAAATATAATATTGGACTTCATGTTACATTTTAGTTCATCACATAAATAAGAAATCAAATGAGAAATACAATAATATTTTTATTTATTGCGATTTTTTCGCTTGCCTCGTGTAAAGAGTATTTGGATATAGTACCCGATGATACCGAGTCGTTGGAAAGTCTTTATGAGACTCGCGAAAACGCCTGGAACGGATTGGCGAAAATATACAGTTATATGCCTCAATACGCTGACACCGACGTTTCGCCCTGGATGCTGGGAGACGAATACTTAGGAAAAAAGGTTTGGGAAATAGATAACAACAGGTATCATGCCATTCAAATCATGAGAGGCCGTCAAAACGAATCGGATCCGATTCTGGGTTACTGGTCGGGTACCAATGGAGGGCAAAAACTCTACGAAGGTATCAGGCAATGTAATATCTTTTTAGAGTATATCCATTTGCCGGCAAACATGCTGGACAAGGAAAAAGAAGAATGGAGCGCACAGGCAAAATTCCTGAAGGCTTATTACCATTTCCTTTTGATACAACGATACGGTCCGGTGATCATCCGCGACGCGACCCTTTCGCTCGATGCGTCTAAAGAAGAATTGTATCAGCAACGCTCGAACATAGAAGAATCTTTTAAATATGTGATCAACACGATGAATGAGGCTATTCCCAAATTAAGGGAACAGGCGGTTGGCGAAGACGCCGGACAAATTGACCAGCTCGGCGCCAAAGCCATCAAAGCGCGCGTATTGCTCTTCGAGGCAAGTCCGTTTTTTAACGGTAACCGCGACTATTACTCCACTTTTAAAGACCACAACGATCAGCATTATTTTCCGCAAACCGAAGACCGTGAAAAATGGAAAGCGGTGATAGATGCATGTGATGAAGCGTTGGCTTTGTGTACAGATTACAATAAAGGACTGTTCCGGTTTGTAGGTGAACCATACCGTTTCGACAGGGAATTTTTTGACACCAACCCTGAACGGATGAGAACCCTGTATGATTTGAGGATGTTGCTCCCCACCGCATGGAACAGGGAACTGCTTTGGGGATACACTTTCCTTCCTTTTAACACGGGTCAGGGTATCGGCGGCGGAGCCAATGTGTTGCACGGAAGGACACAGGTCAAATTCTGGGAAGTGATGAGAACCGTATTAGGCGCAAACGTTGGTTATTCCGGAGACGGCGATGTCGATAATTTTGCAAATCAACATTTGGGCGCTACTTTGGCTGTTGCCGAAAGGTATTATACGGAAAATGGTTTGCCCATTGAAGAAGATACGAAATTCAGGTTATGGGAAAATAAATACAGTCAGGCTGTTACGCCTGTTAAACCTGTAGACAGCGAGGGCAATGTGGATCCCGGAAACCCCGAATATGCGGAATATGCTCATTGGGCAGGCTATATGCAGGAGGATATGGAAACGGTAAGTTTATACATGAATCGCGAACCGCGTTTTTATGCTAACCTGGGAGTTACCGGTGGTTACTGGCGTGGACATTACTTTTTGATAAACTTCAATCCTTATGCCAGCAGTTCCTCTTCCTATATGCTGGCAAGAGACGGTAAACCAAGTATCTATCCCTTTGGTGGCAGGGAATCATGGAGAAGAGCGGACGATTATTTAGAAACCTGCATCGGGATCCAGAAGTTTGTACATCCCGAATCGTATTCCGGTACGGAAAGGCGTCCGCAGCGCTATCCTTATCCTATTATCCGTTATGCCGACCTGTTGCTGATGAAAGCAGAAGCGATGAATGAATACTATGGCCCCTCTGATGAAGTATATAGTTTATTGAACGAAGTGCGTGCAAGAGCCGGTATTCCCAATGTGGAAAAATCATGGGAAGTAGGAGGATTTGCGCTCAACCCCGGAAAACACACCACTCAAGAGGGGCTGCGCGAAATCATCCTTCAGGAAAGAGGAATCGAATTGGCATTCGAAGGAAGCAGATTCACTGATATGATCCGCCACAAAAGAGCGCCAAAGGAATTCTCAAAACCGGTATATGGTTGGAACTCGCAGGCCGGCGATTCCGGAGACCAATTCGGTTCCGGGCCGCAAGTGAAACAAATTCGCAGTTTCACCATTACAGATTGTCTATGGCCTATCGCAACAAGCGAGTTGAATATTCAGGGAACTTTGAAACAAAATCCCGGATGGAAATAATCAGTTAAAAAATTAAAAAATAAAATATGAAGATTTTCAAAAATTTATTGATCGTGGTTTTTGTAACGGCCATCTTTTTTGCCTGTTCAGAAGAAGACCGCTTTGGAATCAGTTCCGATGATGATACTGTTCCGGGAGTACCGACAGATGTCAGGGTAGTGCCTTTGGATGGCGGTGCGCGTATTTTTTATAAACTGCCGTCCGACGAACAATTGCTGCAGGTGGTGGCCGAAGTGATCGAACCGACAACCGGTAAATCGTTCAAATTTTCAGCCTCTTATTACAGGGACTCTTTGGATGTATGGGCATTGGGCGAACAAAGAGAATATACCTTCAACATATGGGCTGAAACCCGTGCAGGAAAAAAATCGGCAATGGTGCCGGTTACGGTTACGCCCAAAAAATCGGGTATCTGGCATGTGAAGGAATCATTATCCCTGGCGCCGGGCTTTGGCGCATTACTTATCGACTGGCTCAATAAATTGGAGCAAACGATACATTTGCATGTGGAATTGGATTTCCTCCTGAATGGTGAACCCAGGAATGTCAAGGCAGTTTATTCATCCAACCTCGATTCGACCCGTTATATTTTCGGAGATTTGCCACATGGAGGAACGGTCAGTGCAAAAATACATGTTGAAGACATCTATGGTAATTCTACCGATCAATTGGAGGTTTCCAATATTGACTTGCTGAAGGATATGAAAATCCCTAAAAGAGAGCCAAACGAGACACCCATATGGGTATTGCCGAAGGCCAACGACTCTATTGACTGGGTACCCATGTGTTTTGGAGATGGGGCCGACGGAAGAATTAACCGGGTCATAGACGACGTTCTTGACCTGTTGAACGGATCGTGTAATTATTTGAATACCAACAATAGAGGACGCACCGGAATAGAAGCTGACGGAAATGCAAGATGGAGCCTGATCATAGATCTGGGTGGTTATTGGCATGTCAGCCGTATTATCACCAATCAGCGCTGGGATTATACGGCGGCCAATCCCAAAAACCGCCTTTACGGAAGTGAAAATGTCGGGCATTTCGCAATATGGGTGCTGGACGAAGACCAGGAAGGAACCGTCAACCCGAAGTATAACGATGTTCTGCCCCCCAATAGGAGAAACCATGGAGAAGACGGATGGAATATATATGGTGAAATGGTCAAAGGCACCTGGGTAAAGCTTTCCGAGCATTATATTCCTACTCCCGTAGGGCTTGCAGCGATGGAATATTACCCGCTGGGACTTAAAGGCGATGAATCGTACGTGTTTCCCCAAACACCCGGATACTCCAAACCGATACGCTGGTTCCGCTATGAAGCCATCGGTGCATTCGAAGCTGAGGGTGGAATCCCATACACAAAACAAAATCATAACTGTCTGTCGGAGATAACGTTGTTTGGAATGCCCGCAGGAGAAGTTGACGAAGAAAACGTCTATCATCCGATTGCCCCGTAATGATAAATAATAATATTATAAAATAAATGATCGTGAAAAAAATAGCATTATTCATTTTAGCCGTGGCAGCTTGTTTGGCTTCGTGTAAATCGGGGTTCGACAATATCAGCGACTATGCCACTGAAGAAACCGTGTATCCGGGAAAATACGACACCTGTGTTGTCTCGATCGGATACAACAGGCTTGAAATCGATTTACTCCAGGCCAACTTCGAAGAAGTTGACGGTGAGATGGTCAGGAAAGAAACGCCGGTACCGTCAGACAAGATCTTTTTAGGCAAAGCAAGCCAGACCGTTGTAGAAGTTGAGGGCGAAAACGAACTACGCGTGTTGAATGGTTTGTTCTCAAGGATAAGTGTCGACGGACTTAATGAAGCAAGATTATACCGTATCAAGATCTATACCCGGGACGAATTCGGGAATGTATCCGTACCTCAGGAGGCTGCTGAGGTGCCATTTACCGATGCCGATATAGAAACATACGATGATGTTCCTGAACCCAAAATTTCTCCCTCGCCGTTTTCGGCAACATTGAGTTGGTCGGCAATAGCCACTCCGATGATGGAATATGCCGGTTTGAAATACGGATATTATAATGAGAATGGCGAATTCACCGAAGGTGAAGTGCCTGGAAATGAGGAAATTAATTTCAATATGCAGGATCTGGTCGGTGAAAAGGACTATTCGGTAGACGTCTATGTTCGTATCATACCGATCAGAGGAGAAATTCCTATTGTCGATACTATTGATTTGAAACGTACCTATCACACCACTACCCTTAATGAGGCGGATTATATTGCGTGGTGTAAAGACAAGATGCGAAAAGTGATCAATGTTGGATGGACAACCGATGCTACCGTGTTTTTTGAAACTGAATCAGATCCAACGCAGATTTTATCCATCATAAAATACGAAGATAAAGATGGTAATAATCAAGAGATTACAGCGTTAAGGGCTGACGGAATTGCAGTCTTACCTGGCGCAAAATATGGTAGCAGTATTTCTATACACTCCATCTATCAACCTTCCGGATCAACCGCAGAAGTGCCTACTGATGAGTCACAATTCACGACCTTGCCTATGGATGATTTTAATACTATACCAGGCACTTTATTGTTCATTGACAGAAGGCACTGGAAAACTGTCTATACACATGCAGGCGGGCTGTCAACAGATGGTAAGCCCGATCCGGGATACGCTTATCAGGATGCGCATATCGATAATAATATAGAATCGTTCATGGGAATGTCCAAAAGAGGTAAAGAAAGTAACAAAATAGATGGTGGTAATGAAATGGGGTTTATCATTGACATGAAACATCCGACGCTGTTTAATTCCCTATTGTGGGCTCACAGGGAACAGGGGTATACTGAAAATTCCAATAATTTAGGCGGTTTATGGTGGTGGGGTGTTGATGTTTGGGGAACCAATGAATATCTGGGACCTGTCAATAAGTATGAAAACGTGTCAGGAACCGTTAACGATGACCCGAATACCCAATGGACGTTCATCAAGCGACTCGACTTTTGCATCAATGAAGATGGCACGCCTACTGCAAATAATAAACCAAGGGCGTTTTTCACTCCCGCTTTGGAACCTACTTCTTATCAAAGACAGCTACCTTTGTTTAACCTCGATGGAAATCATACTTACCGGTACATCAAAGTGCAGTCTTACAAATTTGATGCAGTGAATAACAACAAAGCATGTGTTGCCGATTTCAGGCTGTATTATAAAGAACCGTGATATTCTTTTTCCCATTTTGAATACAAAATAGTAACATCCCGGAGATTTTTTAAAATCTCCGGGATGTTATTAATGTTCTTTTGGGAGCATCTACTTTTAATGTATTAATTCGTAGTTTTTAATTTTAAAATCATTTAACTTGAAAAGATTTGTAGTTTTTTTTCTCATCATTTGTGAGTTTTCCGGTTATACATACGCACAAATCCCCACCCTGACCAAAAAAGAAAAAAAGCAGGGATGGATACTTTTGTTCGACGGACAAACCACCAACGGATGGAAAAAAGCAAATGGAAAGCCGTTTCCGGAAAAAGGATGGAAGATAGAGAACGGCATTTTATCTGTTAACCCGGCAGACGGAAGAGGAGGGGATATTATCACGGAAGAAGAATTCTCAGATTTCGAATTATCTGTTGATTTCAAAATAACAAAAGGCGCCAACAGTGGCATTAAGTATTTTATCCTGCCCAATTCAAGCCTGGGATGTGAATTCCAGATACTGGATGATGAAACGCATCCGGATGCAAAACTGGGAAAAGATGGAAATCATCTCCAGGGTGGATTGTATGATCTGATCCCACCATCTCCCAATAAAAAGGATAAACCGGTGGGGGAATGGAATAATGCACGCATCATTTCAAAAGGAAATCATGTGGAGCATTGGTTGAACGGAAAGAAGATCCTCTCATTTGAACGGGGAAGCGCAGAATTTGCAGCATATATTGCCGGTAGTAAATATAAAAACAACAAGGAGTTCGCTACTCCTAAAAAATCATCTATACTATTACAGGATCACGGGGATGTAGTCTATTTCCGGAATATTAAAATCAGAAAATTATAATCAACCAATTTTATCAGAATAATGAAAACATATAACAGGAGGGATTTTATTAAAAATACCGGGATAGCTGCAGCCGGTATCGGATTATCAGGATTGACCATGCCGCATGTATTTGCCAATGGCTCACCCAATAAGAAGATTGTTGTTGCCGTAATGGGGGTAAATAGCCGGGGTAATCATCTGGCCAGGTTATTTGCTAAGATGCCGGATTGTGAGGTAGCTTATATCTGTGATGTTGATGAACGGGCCATGAATAAAAGCATTGAAAATATAGCAAAAGTGCAGGACCGCAGACCTAAAGGTGAAAAAGATTTTCGCAAAGCTTTGGAAGATAAGGGTGTTGATGTTTTAGTAAATGCAACTCCGGACCATTGGCATGCTCCGGGGACCATCATTGCATGTGCTATGGGAAAACATGTATATGTTGAAAAACCCATCAGCCATAATCCCAATGAGGGCGAACTGGTAATAAAAGCCGCCCGTAAGTACGACCGTGTCGTACAAATGGGAAGCCAGAGAAGATCCGGCACAGGATTGATACAAATGATCTCCGACATACGTTCAGGTATTATCGGTAACGTATATATGGCAAAAACCTGGTATACCAATGCCCGTGGACCTTTGCACCTGAAAGACGGAAGTGTTCCTTCATGGCTCGATTATGAATTATGGCAGGGACCGGCGCCCCGTAAACCGTATCAGGAAGGCCTGATACATTATAATTGGCACTGGAGGTGGCACTGGGGAACAGGAGAAGCACTCAATAACGGAACACATGAAGTAGATGTGGCCCGCTGGGGCCTGGGTGTGGAATTCCCTACCCGCGTATCATCACTAGGGGGACGTTATGCTTATAAGGATGATTGGGAAACTCCTGATACCCAAACCATATCAATAGAATTTCCGGAAAATAAACTCATCGTATGGGAAGGCAGGAGCTGTAACCGGTTTAAAGTAGACGGCGCTGACAGGGGAGTAGTATTTTATGGAGAAAACGGCACTATCGTAAATCCGGGAGGAAACTCATATACGGTTTATGATAAATCCGGTAAGCAGATCAAAAACAGTAAGGATGAATCCGATAGTAAAGATACGACCAATACGGTCAGTGCAGGTGGTAATCTGGATGAAATGCATATTGCCAATTTCCTGGATTGTGTACGTACTGGGAAAAAGCCAAATGCCGATTGTGAAATAGGGCATAGAAGTACCCTGCTGGTACAATTAGGGAATATATCATGGTTAACAAAAGAAACCTTGAATATTGATCCTTCCAACGGTCGTATTTTAAAGAATAAGAATGCCCAGAAGTATTGGGAAAGAAAATATGAAAAAGGCTGGGAGCCTAAGGTGTAAGTAAAACCGGCTTTTTATCAGTTTATTCGCTGAATGATCGATTATTCATCAGGATGGTTTTGGAATAGAAATAGAAATATTCATCTTGTTGGATAATCGATTTTCTTTTATTTACACTTATGGCTATGAAGATTTGATGTTAGTCAACATCTGCATCCTTTAATAAAACATGTATGTCTTTATCCAAAAGATATAACTTTCAGTTCATACAATAGTTCTTTATAAATTTTCTGTTTTTTATTATGTACATTAATCCAGGAATGAGGAATATATGACTGATGTTTTTCTCAATGTCTCGACATAGCGGTCTGTTCCAATAATATACGATTGGGAAGTCACGATAACGGTACCATTAAAACGCTCCACTTCGTAGGTAATTCGTTCGTCACCAGTAACTACAGTAACTATTTAAAAAGCTTTGGAAACTTGCTGATATACCCACTCTATCATACTTTTCCCCTGAATTTTAGCCAATTTTAAGTAAATACAAGGATTCAATAGCAGTGCCATCCTGAGATATTAAAATTTATGAAGAAAATATGGTTTTAGTTTTAGAAGTAATCATCAAAGTATGCGAATTAAAAATTTCGACGATAAATTGATTGGATTTTTTAAAATGCTGTTTCACAAAAAGAATCCAAAATAAAGAAGAAATAATTGTTTGTTGCTGATAAACAAATATTTATGATATTTGTCATGTTTTATTTTAAATAGATACAATTACCTTTGTGAGTCTTCTTTAAGTGAAAAATAATAGTAGCGTTTTTAAGGGAATAAGTTGAACGAAATATTGGCTTGATTCATATCACAAAATTAGTTAATTCAAGCGAAAATATTTATGAGTAAAGGAATAGAAGTGAGCGGGA
This sequence comes from Bacteroidales bacterium, assembly GCA_031275285.1. Lineage (NCBI taxonomy): Bacteria > Pseudomonadati > Bacteroidota > Bacteroidia > Bacteroidales > Bacteroidales bacterium. Next base: position 65,838 of record JAISOY010000066.1, read on the forward strand.
AATATAATTATGGTAGTCTCTTAATGAGCTGTGGCACAGCTATTGCAGAGAGAGAGAGAGAGAGAGAGAGAGAGAGAGAGAGAGAGAGAGACTAATACACCAACTACAGGTAAAGCAAGAGCTACAAGCACATAGCAAAAAATTTATATATACATATAGCCGCATCATTGTTTTTTTGACAATAGGCGGCTTTTTTATTTTTCAACTACGAGTAATTGCTTCAAGGTTATACAGAATACGATTGTTGTATATTATTTATAATCAACACATAAGGCTACTTGAAAATGATTTTTCCAAAAAGATTACCCGGTTCCGTGTGCGCACACGGAACCGTAAACAAGCAAATTTACCATTGATTCGAACAAACAAAACCAACATAATAACATCAATCTTTTTGCCTATGGATATATTTTTTGATTAAAGCACTGTTCATTAATTATTTAACAAATAATAATGTATCAAATCACAACAACAAAATTTTAAATTTAAAAATTGTACATTAATATGAGTAAAAGAATATACGGAGAGCGGAGTACATTACGAAAACTACTGTATACCATATGTGTCGTTTGTACCTGCACATTGCCATTGTTGGCACAACAAGAAGTAAATCTTACCGGTAATGTCCTTGATGAAAGAGGAGATCCTCTACCCGGAGCATCTGTAGTTGTCAAAGGATCTACCCGGGGGGTAATGACCGACCCCGATGGGACTTTTTCTATCAGAGCATTATCAACCGACGAATTAATCGTATCCTATGTAGGATATGATGATTTCGTTTTCGCGGTGGGTACACAGATCAAAGTAACCATCACGCTTACACCAAAAGCAGATGAATTGGAAGAAGTAACCATTGTTGCGTTTGGAAGACAAAGAAAAGAAAGTGTGATCTCTTCCATTGAGTCGGTGAAAATGTCGGATTTAAAAGTGCCGGCTTCCAATCTGACCACTGCATTGGCCGGTAAAATACCGGGACTTATATCTTACCAGACAAGCGGTGAACCGGGATCGGATAATGCCCAGTTTTTCGTTCGTGGGGTAACCACATTCGGATATAAAACCGATCCATTGATATTAATTGACGGATTTGAAGCTTCTACAGATGATCTGGCGCGTTTACAGCCGGATGATGTTGAGAGTTTTTCTATATTGAAAGATGCATCTGCAACCGTTTTATACGGCGCCCGTGGTGCTAACGGAATTATTTTGGTTTCCACCAAATCAGGAAGGGAAGGGCCGGTAAAGGTAAATGCCAGGGTAGATGTGCATGTTGCTACCCCGACAAAAATGAATGATATGATCGATGCGGTTTCATATATGCGATTGTATAACGAAGCCCGTATATCACGGAATCCACAATTAGGGCCATATTACAGTGAACAGAAAATTCAATCTACCATGAGGGGGGATAATCCGATGATTTATCCCAATATCGATTGGTATGATATGTTATTTAACAAATCCACCGTCAACACTAAGGCCAACCTGAATGTTTCAGGAGGAGGACAGGTGGCAACCTACTATGTGGCAGGAGGCTATGATAATGAAAAGGGATTATTGAAGGTCGACAAGCGTAATAACTTCAACAATAACATCAATATTGACCGGTTTCATATCAGAAGTAATGTGATTTTCAAATTAACGAAAACCACGACTCTGGATACAAGGATACAAGGTCGGTTTGAAAAATATACAGGACCTTATGTATCGGCAACCAATATATTTACTCAGGTCATGAATGCAAATCCTGTTGATTTTCCTCCGGTATATGAACCTGATGCAGCGAATGAGTATACCGAACATATTCTTTTCGGTAGTACTTTTGTAGGCGGAACTATTAAAGGTAATCCTTACGCAAGTATGGTAAGCGGTTATGAAGACCGGAATGAGAGTACAATCACAGCCATGGCTACCGTTATGCAGGATCTGGATGTTCTTTTGGATGGTTTGAAACTTCAGGCCAAAGCATCGGTGAACACCTGGAGTAAATATTCAAGCAGAAGATCATATACTCCTTATTATTATGACATAGAAAGTTATAATCAGATCACAGGAGAATATAAATTATTCAATCTTAATCCTACAGGTGATGGAGCCGGTCAAGCTTATTTAGGTGATGTGGTTCCGGGACGTGATGCCAGCGCTCATTATTATTTTGAAGTGAGGCTTAACTGGGACAGGAAATTCGGTAATCATTCAGTAGGTGCAATGACTGTAGGTATGGCCGAAGAGAACCTGCTTACAGGTGGGAACAGCAATTCGATCTATGAAACGTTGCCTGAAAGAAACCTGGGTAATTCCGGGAGGGTTACCTATGATTATGATTCACGCTATTTCCTGGAGTTTGCATACGGATTGAACGGATCCGAAAAATTTACCGGATCTAAACAATTTGGATTTTTCCCATCACTGGGTGCCGGTTGGTTGGTTTCCAATGAAAAATTCTGGGAACCGATGAAAAATGCTGTCAGTAATCTGAAATTAAAATTTACCTGGGGAAGAGTAGGAAATGATGCCATCTCTAATCGGTCAGGACGTTTCTTCTTTCTCTCAAGTATAAGTATGGGCGGTGATGGTGCCGGTTATCGCTTCGGGGAATCCTTTTCGAATCTTTACAATGGTTATACCGTGAATCGCTATGCTAATTCCGACATTACCTGGGAAATTTCCGAAAAATATAACCTGGGATTGGAAGTAGGACTATTCAAAGATGAGTCGTTGAAATTACAGGTAGATTTTTTCAGGGACAATAGAAGCCAGATTTATATGGAACGTCAGAACTTTCCATCTACAGCCGGGCTTGAGGCCGCAATCAGCGGAAATGTGGGGAAAGTCAAATCTTCAGGTATCGATGGATCTATCGATTATCAACATTTCTTCAGTGAAGATTTTTGGTTGACCGGACGTGCCAATTTCACCTATGCCACCAATGAATATGTGGACTTAGACGAGAAAAATTATCCGGATGCATACCTGAAGAGAAAGGGACATAATACCAATAAACAGTGGGGATTTATTGCTGAAAGATTGTTTGTAGACGAAGAAGAAATCGCTAATTCTCCCAGGCAGGATTTTGGAACATATGAAAAAGGAGACATCAAGTATAAAGATGTGAATGGTGACGGTGTAATTAATGATAATGACAGGATTCCCATGGGGTATCCCACAGTACCTGAAATACAATATGGTTTCGGTTTATCCGCGGGTTATAAAAAGTTCGACCTCTCATTCTTCTTCCAGGGTAATGCAAGGGTATCATTCTTTATCAATTCCGGCGTCGGTGGCGGCGATGATGGGACTCACGGCATTGCTCCGTTTGCAAGCCGGCGTAACGCACTTTCTATCATAGCGGATAGTTACTGGAGCGACACCAATCCGGATGTACATGCTTTCTGGCCTCGCTTGTCGACAGAACCGTTGGATAATAATACAAAACAATCTTCCTGGTGGTTGCGTAACGGATCATTTTTGAGATTAAAAACCATCGAAATGGGGTATAATTTTAACGGCATTCAAAAAATAGGACTTATCAACGCTCGTCTGTATTTCAGTGCGGAAAATGTATTCGTTATCAGTCCCTTTAAATTGTGGG
>JAISOY010000067.1 GCA_031275285.1 Bacteroidales bacterium
ATGATGTTCGTGCAGATGGTAACTGTCCAAACAACTATACCATCACGCGTACATGGACTGCCACCGATGAATGTAACAATTCGTCTACCGCCGTACAGGTTATCACCGTAGAAGATAATATAGCCCCATCCATAAGTGATGTGCCTGGGGATGCCACTGTCAGCTGTAATAACGTGCCTGCTGCCGACCCTTCGGCAGTAACGGTTACTGACAACTGCAGCGCTTCGGATAAGATCATCGTCACAGTCAATGATGTTCGCGCCGATGGCAACTGCCCGAACAACTATGCCATTACGCGTACGTGGACCGCTACCGATGAATGCGGCAACTCGTCCACCGCTGTACAGGTCATCACTGTTCAGGACAACATAGCTCCTGTCATCACAGGGGTGCCGGCTAATACCACTGTCAGCTGCGATAATGTCCCAGCTGCTGATGCTTCGGCAGTAACAGTCACCGACAATTGCAGCGCTTCGGATAAGATCGCTGTCACAGTCAATGATGTCCGTACCGACGGCAACTGTCCGAATAATTATGTCATCACGCGTACATGGACCGCCACCGATGAATGTGGTAACTCATCCACTGCTGTGCAGGTTATCACTGTAGAAGACAATGTACCCCCTGTCATCACGGGAGTGCCGGTCAATACCTCCGTCAGCTGTGATAATGTCCCTGCCGCCGATGCTTCCGCGGTAACGGTCACCGATAACTGTAGCGCTTCGGATAAGATCACCGTCACCGTCAATGATGTTCGCACTGATGGCAACTGTCCTAACAACTATATCATCACGCGTACGTGGACTGCCACCGATGAATGTGGCAACCCATCCACCGTCGTACAGGTTATCACTGTACAAGATAACGTAGCCCCGTCAATCAGCAATGTCCCGGGCAACACTACCATTAGCTGTGATAATGTCCCTGCCGCAGATGCTTCGTCAGTAACTGTCACCGACAACTGCAGCGCTTCGGATAAGATCATCGTCACAGTCAATGATGTTCGTACCGATGGTAATTGTCCTAACAACTATGTCATCACGCGCACATGGACCGCTATTGATGAATGCGGTAACTCTTCCACTGCCGTACAGATTATCACTGTGGAAGATAATGTTGCCCCGGTTATTAGTAATGCCCCGGGTAACACCACCGTTAGCTGCGATAATGTGCCTGCCGCCGACCCTTCGGTAGTAACAGTCAGTGACAACTGCAGTACCCAAGATAAGATCAACGTTACAGTTAATGATGTTCGTGCCGACGGTAATTGCCCGAACAATTATACCATCACGCGTACATGGACAGCCACTGATGAATGTGGCAATTCATCCACCGCTGTACAGGTTATCACCGTGGAAGATAATGTAGCCCCATCCATCAGTGATGTTCCTGGGGATGCCACTGTCAGCTGTAATAACGTGCCTGCTGCCGACCCTTCGACAGTAACGGTCACTGACAACTGTAGCGCTTCGGATAAGATCACCGTCACAGTCAATGATGTCCGTACCGACGGCAACTGTCCGAACAACTATGCCATTACGCGTACATGGACTGCTACCGATGAATGTGGTAATTCATCCACCGCCATACAGGTTATCACTGTCCAGGATAACACTGCTCCTGTCATCACGGGGGTGCCGGCTAATACCACTGTCAGTTGCGATAATGTGCCTGCCGCCGATCCTTCGGCAGTAACGGTCACTGATAACTGCAGCGCTTCAGGTAAGATCACTGTCACGGTCAATGATGTTCGTACCGACGGCAACTGTCCGAACAACTATATCATCACCCGTACATGGACCGCTACTGACGAGTGTGGTAACTCGTCCACTGTTGTACAGGTTATCACTGTTCAGGACAACACTGCACCGGTTATTGGTAATGTCCCGGTCAATACCACTGTCAGCTGCGATAATGTCCCTGTCGCCGATGCTTCGGTAGTAACAGTCACCGACAACTGCAGTACCCTGGATAAGATCACCGTCACGGTCAATGATATTCGTACCGACGGCAATTGCCCGAACAACTATACTATTACCCGTACGTGGATCGCAACCGATGAATGTGGTAATCAATCCAGTGCAATACAGGTAATCACTGTGCAGGATATTCAGGCACCGACTGTGAATTGTATTCAAAAAGATACAGTTTATTTGAATGAGAGCGGTATAGCTGTTTTAAAGGCTGAAGATCTGGACAATGGAAGTACCGATAATTGCAGTCCCACACTTTCATATACCATCCGTAGAAAGGCGGATGCCGGTAATGCCGTGAGTAGCCTGACTTTCGATTGTAACGATCTGGATGTTGTTGTTCAGGGTTATATCCCTGTATTACTTTTTGTAACCGATGAATGCGGCAATACTGATTTTTGCGAAGTACAGGTTTTGGTACAGGATAAAATTGCGCCGCAAGCCAAATGTTCTCCTGTCACAATTAATCTGGATGCAACCGGAAATGCCACGTTATTTCCATCACAGATCGATGCGGTAAGTGCCGATAATTGCGGAATAGAAACATATAGCATAAAATATGGTGATGATGGTATAACAGCAGGACAATTATCTTTTGATTGTTCTCATGTCGGTAAAGACAATTATGTTACACTGATCGTTGCTGATAAAAGTGGTAATAAAGATTCTTGTACTACAGTAGTTACCGTGCAATATGCCAACAATGCCCAGCCCGATCCTACAGTTTCACCTCAAAATCAGGAAATCTGTAGCGGTGATAATGCGCAATTAACATTGGCTAACTACTATGGTGCCGGCAATTATGATTTCCTGAATGTTACGGAATGGAATTGGATTGTGACCAAGCCCTCAGGAATTACAGGTAATCTGGATGGAACTTTGACGGCAGGAAGCAGTTTGGTCAGCCAAACCTTAACCAATAGTATTGATACCGTAAAGATGCTGAAATATAGTATTGTTCCGACAATTTATGGAAAATGTATACTGGATACCGTTAAAGTAAGTGTATGGGTAAATCCCCAGCCTAAATTATGGGCCGTAGCAGATACCAGCATTTGTAACAATACCTCTACAAAGATACCTGTTTATACGAAGTCCGTTATAAGTTCCGGCGCTGATGTTTATTACGGATGGACAGCAGCCGTGACAGGATTACCTGCAGACTCGATCAGCGGTTATATTGATTCGGGACAGGAATATATCGTAGGAACTGATCTGGGACAAACATTGAATAATTCGTCTTATTCGTCCCGGAAGGTGAAGTATACATTACAACCTTCCTTACATTTGAACAATAGGGTATGTCCTTCTCCAGGTACTCATATGGAAGAATTGAATGTTACCGTTGAACCGACACCGGTGGTCAGCATTATTGCAAGCCAGGATACGATTTGTAACAGGACAACGATTGATATTAACGTTGCAACAAAGAATAGGCCGGAAGGACAATGGTATTCTGTTTTAGACAGATCCATACCGGGCAATGTTACCATCCCTGATGTTACTATCCCTCCATCGACGGGGCAATTTACACAGGAGATAAATAATACCTCTCTGTCCAAAGAGGACATACTGTATACTTTCCAGCCAAGGATAAAAACACGCAATGATCAAGTATGCGCTGTTTCAAATGATTCAGTATTGACCGTGACCGTTAATCCGACTCCGGTAATGGCTGCAGATTTTACGAATCATCTTGATTCGATCTGTTTTAAAAGTGGTACCGGTTTGAATATGGAATCCTCCAACGGAATAATTGTCGGAGACCTGAAATATGATATATGGGATGTTGATTTCAATTTGGGAAGTGTTGAAAATGTAGTAACCCCCGGAATATATAATTTTACCGACGGACAATCGGGAAGGAGAGCAATCATTGATCAGTCTTCACTATGGAATAAATCTTCCAGTGTTCAGGAAGTCACTTATTCCGTCAGCCCGGCCATTCGGTATAATTCGCTTTTTTGTTCCGGAGATACTGTAGACTATACGCTTTATATTGCTCCCGAATTGTTGTTTGATATACATGCTGATACTGTTATCGGAGGGCATAATGTCAGTTGTTATGGATATGATAATGGCAGGATACATGTGGAAAATGTAGTCGGTGGGTGGGTAGATAATGGCTACAGTTATGAGTGGAGTGTTGCTGGAAATGATACGCGTACTGAAATAAACCAGCTGGAAGCCGGAGGATATGATATAATTATAAAAGACAGGACCCATGGTTGTGCTTCCGACAGAAAAACCATGGTACTGACTCAACCTGATGAATTAACCGTAATTGTCGATGTTCAGAATCCCAGTTGCTTAGGTCCTACCGGAAGTATTGTCCTTACTGTAGAAGGAGGAACGAGGGCAAAAGGATACCAGTATAGCTGGGAAGGTCCTGAATACTTTACCTCTACAGATTCCAGTAATCATGCATTACGAAGCGGATTATATGAAATAAAAATAACTGATGTTAATGGTTGCTTTTTGGAGATAGAGAGGGAATTGCCACGTGTTCCGAGCCCGGTTCCCAGCGTAACCTGGAATGAATCTAATTTCGGGGAAGACGGGACAGGTCGTCGTTATAATATATCCTGCCATGGCGCCAGTGACGGACGCATGAATCCCGTATTAAGTGTTCAACGGATAGTGGTATATACATGGGAATATGGGGGTTCTATCCTGAAAACAGATACGGCCACATCCGGCAATTATTTCACATTGAATGACATGTTGGTAAATAATTTATCTGCAGGAGTCTATAATTTAAGTGTGGAAGACGAAGACGGATGTTTGTATATATGTCCGCCTCAGACAATAAGAGAACCAAGTCCTGTGGTATTTACTTCATCTGTGCATCAATATGCCAATGGATATGAAGTACAATGCCATGGAACTCCCACGGGAAGAATCAGTATATCCGGTATTACGGGTGGATATGGCGAACGCTACGGGCCTTATGAATATGACTGGATTCCTAAAGATAAGGGTATACAAGACGGGTCTCCTAATCAGACATCACTTTATGCAGGTGATTTTTCCGTTTTGGTTAGGAATAAGGCTATGCGGGAAAACGGAACAGTATTTTATTGTGATACAAGCGTTTCATTCACACTTAAAGAGCCGGATGAATTGTCGGTTCAGGCAACCATTCCTCAATATGGCGGATATGAAGTTGCATGTTATGGTCAAAGTATCGGTAAAATTGATATTGATGTGAGTGGAGGTTACGGAAATCATACCTATTTCTGGACAAGTAATGATGGGGTAGTGGTCAATCCCGAATCCAGGAATCAGGATAATTTACCTGCAGGAACTTATAATTTAGCTATTACATACGGAGATGGGGTCTGTTCTGTCGATAAGTCCTATACGTTACACCAACCTGACGAGATAAAGCCAAGGGCTGTAGTATCCCCGATAACATGTAATGGAAAAAAAGACGGTGAAATAAGGATTGATCCTGAAGGAGGGCTTCCGGGCTATACCTATGCATGGAGATCTCCGGATGTGACGATTGTAAACCCGACTCAGCAAAATCAGAGTAACCTGGAAGCAGGTACTTATTGGCTCATTATTACCGATGCCGGTTCCTGTGTAAAGACTACTACATATGAAATCCTGGAGCCGAGTCCTATTACGTCGATCATACAGGCTGTCGATCCCACTTGTATACCGGGTAATGACGGAAGCATTACGCTGGATCCAACGGGGGGTACACCCGGCTATACATTTGTATGGAGTAACGGACAAACCAGTAAAGATATTAATGGTTTATCTCCGGGTGATTACTCGGTAGTTATTTCAGATATGAATGCTTGTACAGGTACGGCTATAGCTACCATTAACCAACCGGTCGCATTACAGGTAGGCACCACAGTAACCAGTAATTATAATGGCTATGGGGTCGATTGTTACGGCAGAAGTACAGGAAAAGTTGATATTGACATTCAACATGGCCGTCCTCCTTATACTTATCAGTGGTATTCCGAAGGTCAACAAGTAAATATTGATCCGTTAAATATACCTTCCGGAAATTATGAAGTAGAGATCATGGATCATTTCAATTGTAGCGGAAAAGATAATTTTGTAATTACCCAGCCTGAAAAGATGCGTATGTATGCAACTGTAACAGACCTGACTTGTGCCGGTGGAGAAAACGGAAGTATACAGGTGTTTATCAATGGAGGTTTGACTCCTTATAAATATGACTGGTCCAATGGGGCCAATACAGCACTATTGACTCATCTTCATTCGGGTGAATATTCAGTAAGGATAACAGATAATAATGATTGTTCTCTTGATACGACTATTGCATTAAAGCAGCCGGATTTTATTGATGTTCAGTTTGATATAGTTGAATCGTTCTGTCCGGAAATTGCTGATGGCGAAGTTCGTGCCATCGTTTCTGGTGGTACACCCCAGTACACTTATTATTGGCCACAACTGGGCGCCACTTCGCCCAACCTGACGGATGTTAAAAGTGGTAGTTATGTCCTGGAAGTTACCGATGCACAGGATTGTAAGGTAACAGCGACCGTAGAAATCGGATACCGGAGTACTGCATGCCTGAAAATACCGAATGCATTTTCCCCGAATGACGATGGAATAAATGATCGCTGGGAGATTATGGCTGGTGACCCGGCTTCTTTTACCCGTTATCATTTGCGCGATTTATATCCGGAAGTGGTTGTCGAGATTTATTCAGCCAACTGGGGAATGCTTCTTTATCGTTCTCAAAAAGGTTACCCGGAGCCATGGGATGGAAAATATAATGGAAAATATTTGCCTGTCAATTCATATTTTTATGTCATTCGTTTAAGAAGTGATATAAAGCCGATTACAGGAAATGTAACAATTATAAGATAGTTTAGTGGTACGTATTATCTGTATATTCATTTTTTTAGTAGGTGTTCTGGGGAATATATTTGCCCAGCAGACACCTGTATACAGCCAATACTTCATCAATGGTTTTGTTGTTAATCCGGCTATGGCAGGGTTTGATGGGACATTAAAATTCGAACTTTCAGCACGTGATTACATGATTGGCGTGAAAGACGCCCCTAAGACCATTACTGCAAGTGCAAATGGCCGTTTCCTGAGGAAAAAAACATCTGTCAGGGATGGAAAAGTACATTCGCGGAGCGGACGTGTAGGAATGGGTGGATTGGTTTTTAATGATTGTAACGGACTGGTCAATCGCATCGGATTACAATATACTTATGCTTATCATATTGATTTGAAGAAGTCCCAATTGTCATTGGGATTGTCTTTGGCATTATCCCAAACCAGGATAGATGCGAAGCATCTGGATTTTAATGATCCGGAACCTTTATTGAAAGAGGGATTTGGGAATTTGGCCTATGTTCCTGATGCCGTCCTCGGTATCTTTTATAAAAAGAAAAATCATTACGTCGGGCTTACGGCTTCAAACCTGTTTCAACGATCCATTAATTTTGGCGAATTTGATTATGATTATGTGTTGTATCGCCATTATTATTTGTTGCTGGGAACCAGCTTTGATCTCGGCGAGAATTTTTATATAGCCCCATCGGCTCTGACAAAAATTACCTCCAACAATGTTTACCAGACAGAGGTGGCCGCCCGGGTTTCTTATAAAGACGATATCTGGATGGCTGTTTCATACAGAACTCCACGCGTTGCTGCTCTGATGATAGGAGTGCGCGCAAAAAATCTGTTCATCGGGTATACCTATGAATATAATTTCGGGTCGATCCGTAGTTTTAGCAAAGGAAGTCAGGAACTAAGCCTGATATACAGGATTGGAGATACAGCGCGGCGGTATAGATGGTTGATCCGGTACTAGGAAATATTCCTTTTCGATTAGCTTACTAATATTTGTTACTCTATACAAAAAAAATTACCTTTGTATATATTTTCATGATATAAAAAAGATATTATTTGTCTGAAAGTATTGATTTTATATCATTTCATAGGATAGCATTAAATAAAATGTGAAGATGGCAAAAGTAATCGCTTTAGCAAATCAAAAAGGAGGAGTGGGGAAAACCACCACTGCTATTAACCTGGCTGCGAGTATGGCAGTCCTTGAAAAAAAAATACTGTTGATTGATGCTGATCCACAGGCAAATGCAACATCCGGTTTAGGCTTTGATTTACAAAATATACAAAACAGTATTTATGAATGTATGATTGATAATATCAATCCTCAGGATGCTGTTTTGAAAACGGAAATACCCGGATTGGAGATCATACCATCACATATTGATTTGGTGGGCGCTGAAATTGAAATGGTGAATCTGCCTAATAGGGAATATATTTTAAAAAATATTATTCAACAGATTCTTAATGATTATGACTATATATTTATCGATTGTTCTCCTTCCTTGGGTTTGATCACGATGAATGCCCTCACAGCTGCCAATTCGGTAATAATTCCCGTTCAATGCGAATATTTTGCACTTGAAGGGCTTGGCAAATTGCTGAATACGATCAAATTAATACAATCGAAATTAAACACCGGCTTGGAAATAGAGGGATTTTTACTCACCATGTATGATGCACGGCTCAGGTTGAGTAATCAGGTGGTAGAAGAAGTAACCCGTCATTTTCAACAAATGGTATTCAAGACAATAGTCCAGCGGAATGTGAAATTAAGCGAATCGCCCAGTTATGGAAAACCTGTCATTTTATATGATGCAAATTCCACAGGTGCTGTAAATTATCTGAATTTGGCCAAAGAATTGTTGCAGAAAAATAACAACAATAAATAATAAGTATCATAATGGCAAAAAAGAGTGCATTAGGAAGAGGGTTAGGGGCTTTGATCAAACAGTCGGAAACGGAAATCCAGGAAGGTCAGGTCAATGCAACAGATAAAATTGATATCCAGAAGATAGAAGTCAATCCCTTTCAGCCGCGTACTCATTTTGATCAGGATGCGCTGGAAGAACTGGCTGTATAAATTAAACAATTAGGTATCATACAACCCATCACTGTTCGTGAAATTGATGGTGGAAAATTCCAGATTATTTCCGGGGAAAGACGTTTTCGTGCAGCGCAATTAGCAGGATTAACGGAAATTCCGGCATATGTCCGCCATGCTGATGATAACAGCATGTTGGAACTGGCATTGGTTGAGAATATTCAGCGTGAAGATCTGGATGCCATAGAAGTAGCCATCAGTTACCAACGTTTGATAGATGAATGTCAGTTGACTCAGGAAAATGTGAGTGAGCGAGTTGGCAAAAAACGTTCAACGGTTACCAATTACTTACGTTTATTAAAATTGCCTGCAGAAGTGCAGCTTGCTATCAGGCAACGACAACTATCCATGGGACATGCTCGTGCATTGGTGAATATTGATGATACGGATATGCAACTGCAATTATTGCACGATATCATTGAAAATGAGATGTCTGTAAGGCAAATAGAAAATGCGGTCCGCCAAATGAACCAAACGGAACAGGATACATCCGGATCCGTTACAGAAAATTCAGGCGACGAAGGCGAAGTAATCTATGAAGATCCCAGACCACCGGTGGTCATACCTGAAGATAATGACCAACAATTCTTAAAAGACCAATTGAGTAAATATTTCAGTACAAAAGTTGACCTGAAAAGAGATGCTTCCGGTGCAGGCCGTATTGTAATCACTTTCCGTACAGATGACGAGCTGCAGCATATTTTACAAATGGCAGAGAAAATATCAGGGCAGAATATATAATTGTGCTTAATGCGATAGATCACACAGGATGCAAGATACCGTAGGGTTAAAAATAGGATTGTTATTTTTTATCTGTTTATTTCTTAACGGAATTTTATCTGCACAAGAATTGGTTGATACTATTGCCCAGCCACCACAAGATTCTTTATCTGTACATTTTATCCCGGAATCAGATCTATCCATCGTTTCCGACACGGAAGTTTTGGCCACAACTTATCCACTGGATTCAATAGCACAATCCAGAAAACCCATACCTGCAAAGGCCGCGATTATGTCGGCTGTGCTTCCCGGATTAGGACAGATATATAACAGAAAAGTATGGAAGGTACCCATCGTATATGGGGCTATTGGTACTGCCACCTATTTTTTTGTGCGGTATCAGAATGACTTCCAACAATGGAGAAGGGCATACATTGATTTTAATGATGGCGATCCTTTTACTGATTATCATCAAACCTTAACATATCCTAATCCTAATTATTCTGAAGCTGAAAAAGGCCGTTATATCACCAACCAGAAAGATCGTTTCAGAAAGAACCGGGATTGGGCTATATTAGCCGTGGTCATTACTTATTTTATGAATGTAATCGATGCGAATGTAGACGCACATTTGTTTGATTACAATATTGACGATAATCTTTCGTTAAGAATACAACCATGTTTTTTGGAAAATAGTGTGAATTCAAAAAAAATTGGTGTAAATTTGTGTTTTAGATTTTAATTCAGTCTGAATATGTTACGGAATTTAACAAAAATATTTTGGGCGCTTTTTTTAGCCTTACCAATTTCATTATCAGCCAATCAGCTTAATTCAAATGATTCTATACCGGCTGAGCTTTTTTATTCGAATTTTGACAGGAACCTGGATAGTTTAATGCAGATCTGGTATGTTCAGGAATCTATCGGAAGCGATTCCACCATCTCTGAATTTGCTGAAGATGAGATATCTTATGCAAAAGAATTTCATGATTCGATTTATATTGAGCGGTTGAGCCGTATCCCCTCATTGGTGCATCTCACGTACAATAATATTGTCCGGAACTATATCCATGTATATACCATAAAAAAGAGGGATAAATTGGAAGTAATGCTGGGATTAAAAGAATATTATTTTCCAATGTTCGAAGAAATCCTGGATTATTATGGGTTACCATTGGAGTTAAAATATCTGGCCGTGATCGAATCGGCACTTAATCCGCGTGCTGTTTCCCGTGTAGGAGCAACAGGAATGTGGCAGTTTATGCTGGGTACAGGAAGGATGTACAAATTACAGGTGAATAGCTTTGTTGACGAACGAAGAGATCCATATCTTTCTACTCATGCAGCAGCTAAATTCTTAAAAGATTTGTACAGTGTGTATAATGACTGGGTGCTGGTTATTGCAGCTTATAATTGCGGACCGGGTAATGTAAATAAAGCCATCAGGCGTTCGGGAGGAAAAAGAACCTATTGGGATATTTATCCCTATCTTCCGAGAGAAACAAGAGGATATGTACCTGCTTATATCGGAGCAACTTATGCCATGAATTATTATAAGGAACATAACCTGAACCCTAAGTTTATCGATGTTCCTCCGGTATCGGATACGATCATGATCAACAAAAACATAAACCTGGCACAGGTTTCTGAAATATTGGATATTCCCATACAATTATTACGGGATCTTAATCCCCAGTACCGTAGAGAAATATTGCCCGGTAATAATGCCCCGTGTATTCTACGTTTACCTGCTTCATATGCTACCAGGTTCATAGATATGGAAGATACTATTTGCCGGCATAAAGCTGACAAATACCTGAGTAATACGTTCAGGGCTATTGATCCGGCCGGCCGGTCTTATGTAAATACAGCAGGGAAAGACAGGGTGGTACATAAGATAAGAAATGGCGAATCTCTTGGATCTATAGCCATGAAATACGGTGTAAGTACAGTGAGTTTAAAGGATTGGAATAATATTTCAGGTACAAAAATTATAGCAGGAAAAAATTTAATCATATATACCAATAAGGCAGCAGCTCCAAAGACAGCTTCTACATCCGAAAAACAGACAGCCCAAACCGCTCAGGCTGTTTCTGGAAATGTTTCGTATTATACCGTTAAAGATGGTGATACGCTTTGGGGAATTGCCCAGCAGTATTCCGGAATTTCTGATAAGGACATCATGCAGTGGAACAATCTGTCAAGATCCAAGATACAACCCGGGATGAAACTGAAGATAATGCAATAGCTATTTGTGCTTTTGCAGGTGTAAATTTTACATAGTATGGAAAGTATACGTATTGAGAAAACAACAAAATCGCCATTATTTATCCTGGAGGATGGGTATATTGGTATAGCGGGGCGTTCTATACCTCAGAATGCAAGGAAATTATATAAAGCTTGTTTTGACTGGGTGGATACTTATTCCAAGCAACCACTAAAAGAAACCAAGGTCGATTTATTTTTCGAATATATTGATACTTCTTCCATTCGTTGTGTTGTAGATATCCTGACTTCGCTTGATTCAATAAAAAGTGAAGACAATCAGATTGTTGTAAACTGGTATTATGAATTTCAGGATGATGATTTGAAGGAATTAGGTACTTATATACAGGCATACCTAAAAATACCTTTTAATTTTATTATGGTTGAAGAAGGGAAAAATATCATGTAAATCAAATATTTATTATAAATTCAAATGTCAGGTAATTACACTTTTACGATCATTAAGCCGTGTGCAGTGAAAAAGGGGTACATAGGCGCAATATTAGCAGATATTCAGAAAGCCGGTTTTAAAATCATTGCCATGAAATATGTGCAAATGACCACCTCACAGGCTGAATCTTTTTACGGAATCCATAAAGAACGTCCGTTTTTCTCCAGTCTGGTTCAATTTATGACCTCAGGCCCTGTTGTTGTTGCTATTTTACAACATGAAAATGCAGTGGAAGAATACCGTCAGCTTATTGGAGCCACTAATCCGGAAAATGCGGCTGAAGGGACTATCCGGAAAAAATATGCCCAAAGCTTACAGGAAAATGCAGTTCATGGATCGGATAGCGATGAGAATGCCATGATAGAATCGAATTTCTTTTTCTCTCAATGTGAGCGATTTTAAGCAGAATTATTGATTGATTGCTTTGTATTTGTAAGAAACATCTTTATTTTTGTGAAATAAATTTTATACAATACTAAAATACCCTAAAAACAATGGCAAATAGACGTGATTTTCTGAAACAGGCATCCATGATGGTTGCCGGAGGATTAGTAGGTGGCAGCATCCTTTCAAGTTGTGGAGGTAGCAGTGTTTCCAAAAAGAACATCGGCTTACAGCTCTATTCTTTACGTGATGACGTAAAGGAGCTGGACATTCAAAAAGTGCTTGAAATTGTTGCAAAAATGGGATATACCAGCCTTGAAACTGCAGGATACAATAATGGTAAAATCTATGGTCTGGATCCGGCTGCCTTCAAAAAAATGGTGGATGATTTAGTAATGAAAGTTACCGGTGCCCATTTAGGCAGAAATTTGAGTGACAACCGTGATGCAGATATGAACTGGTGGAACGTGGCCGTAGAAGCTCATAATGCCGCAGGGATGAAATATATGATCATGCCTTCATCTCCTCTTGGCGGCGAAGGTGCTACAATGGACAATGTAAAACGTTATGCCGAGTATTTTAACGAAATAGGTTTAATCGCTGCTGCTGCCAGCATCAAGTTCGGATATCATAACCATGATTTCGAATTTAAGAGCAAAATAGATGATGTTCCTGTTTATGATTTATTGGTGGAAAACACCAGTCCTGATCACGTGATTTTTGAAAATGATGTGTATTGGACACAAAAAGGAGGATATAATCCTGTTGATTATTTGAAAAAATATCCCAAAAGAATACAAGTTCTACATATTAAAGACGAACAAGCCATCGGAGCTAGTGGAACTATGGATTTCAAATCTATTTACGAGCAATTCTATGCTAATGGATGGAAAGATTTCTATGTAGAAGTAGAACGTTATATCGGAACTCCCCAGGAAGATGTAAAACAAAGTTACGATTTTCTGGCTAAAGCCGAGTATGTAAAATAATCTTGAATAGATCATTTTTATAAAGAGCAGACTTATTGTCTGCTTTTTTTGTATGAAGTTTAGTTATTTGAAAATAACTATATTTGGATATATTATAAAACGCAAGTTGTATATACAAGTCGATTTTTTCACTAACTTTGGACATTATTATCTGTAATAAAAATAACATTAATCAAATATAAATAAATGAATTACGATTTAGTTGTTGTCGGCAGTGGCCCGGGAGGATATGTTGCTGCTATCAGGGCAGCCCAATTGGGAATGAAAACAGCTGTTATTGAACGGGAGCATTTAGGTGGGATTTGTCTCAATTGGGGTTGTATACCCACCAAGTCCCTTTTAAAAAGTGCGCAGGTATACCGTTATTTTACCCATGCGACCGATTATGGTATCTCCTTAGAAGGTGCAGCCAAGCCTGATTATCCGGCAATAGTAAGCCGTAGTCGTGGTATAGCCGAAGGAATGAGCAAAGGGGTGCAATTTTTGTTGAAGAAAAATAAAGTAGATGTTATCTGGGGAACCGGGAAGCTATCAGGAAATAATACTGTTCAGGTAACGGATACTGATGGGAAAGCATCATCCATTGAAGCTAAAAATATTATACTTGCAACCGGAGCCCGGTCCAGGGTGCTGCCTAACCTTCCACAAGACGGGGTAAAAGTAATTGGCTACCGCCAGGCATTAGCGCTTCCTCAGCAGCCTAGAACCATGCTGGTTGTGGGATCAGGAGCTATTGGAAGTGAATTGGCCTTTTTCTATCAATCCATAGGAACTCAGGTTACCTTAGTAGAATTTATGTCACAGATTGTGCCTCTTGAAGATGAAGAAGTGGCCAAACAACTGGAACGGTCCTTCAAAAAGGCAGGAATGAAAGTAATGACCGCATCAACGGTTGAATCTGTTGATACCTCAGGCGAGGGTTGTAAAGTAAATATCAAAACATCAAAAGGAGAAGAAACATATGAGGTAGACATTGTATTATCTGCTGTTGGCATCACTGCCAATATAGAGAATATAGGCCTGGAAGAATTGAAAATTGAAACGGAAAAAGGCCGCATAAAGGTAGATGATTTTTACCAGACCAATATTCCCGGAATATTTGCCATCGGGGATATTATTGCCACTCCGGCATTGGCCCATGTCGCATCTGCGGAGGCTATTACATGTGTCGAGCATATTGCAGGCCTTAATCCTGATCCGGTCAATTATAAAAACATTCCTGGTTGTACCTATACCGCTCCGGAGGTCGCTTCTGTAGGGATGACAGAAAAAGCGGCCATTGAAGCCGGATATAAAATCAAAATTGGTAAGTTTCCTTATACGGCATCAGGAAAGGCAGCATCATCAGGGTCAAAAGAAGGTTTTGTTAAATTGATCTTCGATGAAGAATATAATGAATTATTGGGGGCTCATATGATCGGGGAAAATGTAACTGAAATGCTTGCAGAGATTGTGGTTGCCCGTAATCTTGAAGTAACCGGGCATGAACTGATCAAATCCATTCATCCTCACCCGACAATGTCCGAAGCCATAATGGAAGCCGCTTCTGCTGCTTATGGGGAAGCCATCCACATTTAACTATTCTTGTAGGAGCAATAATATCAATATTCCGGCTGTGAATTCATTTCCTCCCGGAATATTTTTTGTATGTTTGTAGACATGATATCTTGATTTGACAAGTTTTGAACCATCTTAATCGGTTAGAGTATGAAAATAAAGTATTTATTTGTCATTTTTTTATTTTGCATTAATTTTCTTCTTCCCGGCAATGCTCATGGACAGACATTTCGGGAACGATTGTTTTTTGGTGGAAATCTAGGCCTTTCAATTGGAAGTTATACGGATATTGAAGTATCTCCTATAGTCGGATATTATATTACACCGCGGTGGGCTGCCGGGTTAGGTGCAATATATGAATATTTGAATATAAAAAGCTATTACTTTAATGAACGTTTTGAAACACATATTTTTGGAGGAAGATTGTTCACTAATTATGTTATTGTAAATAATGTAAATGATTGGATACCATTAGGATTAAACTTTAGGATATTGGTACATGCAGAATATGAAGCATTGAGTTATGAAAAGAGATTTTTTGAATATGGAGCGGAAGGACGGAAGTTATTGAATAATTTCCTGGTAGGAGGGGGATTCCGTTTTCCAATGGGTACCCGTTCGAGTATGAACTTAACCTTATTATGGAATCTGAATTCCGATTTATATGATATATATGGAGACGGACCAATCATTCGTATCGGATTCAATTTTTAAAATTTACACTTTTTGTGCAATAGGTTGTTGAAACTATTTTACGGATTTAACGTATATTCATTTAATAAATGATTGTTTCGAGTAAACCTGTAGGTAGTGAAAAAAATCACATTGAGCATTGTTATTGTATTTTGTTTCTTCTTGTGTTCAGAAAATGACGCTTATGGAAGGAAACGCAGGCGGAATGAACAGACTTCATGTGCTATTCAAAGAGGGAAGTATACACAAGCCGATCTTGTTGTAATTAATTACGGTTTAAAGATTGGGGAGAATTTAACTACCATTAGAAATACGGATGATTCTGGTTTGAGTATCATAACAGGAATACAGGCAGGTGCTGTAGTCCAGGTTGTCTGGCCTAAAGGATTTGTTTTTCAGCCGGAAGTATTGTATTCAAAAAAAGGATGTATTTTTCGTAAAAGCAGTCTGGAATATAAAATTGATTATGTAGAAGTTCCGCTTAATTTTATGTATCGCCTGCATATGGCAGATGTAAAACCTTTTGTAATAGCAGGCCCATATGGAGCATATGCCATCAGAAAATATACCAAGAATGAAGCCGTAAAAAAAGATGATGATATGTATGTCTCTCAGATAAAGGATTGGGATTACGGTATTTCTGCCGGTGCCGGATTTGATGTCTGGAAAATACAGCTATCATTCAAATACAACTGGTCTTTGGATAATATCATCAAAGACGATAAAAAATCCCGGAACAATACACTATCCCTTTCTGTGGGACTCCTATTCTAATACCTTTATTATAACCGCGTATTCTTTAGAAAATCAGTCAGGCTCTTTATTCCCGGATATTTAGGGGTATCTTCTACAAATGCAGGTGAAACTTCCTTTAGCCGGGAGATGATATCCCGTGAAAAAGGAGACAATTGTGATTCGATATCCAGATATGTCACAGCCTGTATAATTGCCATAATTTCAATAGCCAATACCTGAAAAGCATTCTCAATGACCGTACGCGCCATGACAGCAGCATTGGTTCCCATACTGACTATATCTTGATTATCGTTGTTATTGGGAATGCTATGAATATACATAGGATTTGATAATGTCTGGCATTCTGCTGTGGTAGATGTGGCCGTAAACTGAACCGCCTGCATGCCGTAGTTCAATCCTGGTTTCCCAAGATTGAGGAAGGGAGGTAGTAAATTGTTGATCCGGTCATGCATCAGATAATTCAATTGTCTTTCAGCCAGCATGGTAAGCTTTGTAATAGCGATTTTAAGTTTATCCATTTCAAAAGCGACATAATCACCATGGAAATTTCCTCCATGATACACATTCTGATGCTTCACATCAATAACGGGATTATCATTTGCCGAATTCAATTCCGAAACCAGTACTGCGGAAATATTCTGTAAGGTATCATATACCGGTCCCAAGATTTGTGGAACACAACGCAGGGAATAATATTCCTGGACTTTATCTGTAAAAACGTCCTGTAATTCTTTTCCATGATAGAAATACTCATCCCGCTTTCGTAAACGCTTACTTTCTTGCGTCATTTGCCGCATTTTCCCGGCAACAACTTTCTGTCCTTCATGATCTTTTGCATGGTTTAGCTCAGAGGAGAAATGGTCATCAAACGAACCGACAATTTCACATATTACAGATGAAGCCCAGAGAGACCAATCCAATACTTTTTGAGCATTAAATAGATTGACAATACCTATACCTGTCATTACCGATGTACCATTGATCAATGACAATCCTTCCCGGATATGCATTTTTACAGGTTCTAATCCTTGCCGGGAAAAAGCTTCTCCGGTAGGCATTATTTTTCCCTCGAACAATACTTCTCCTTCGCCGATAAGGGATAATGCCAGATGTGCCAGTTGCACCAAATCACCGCTTGCTCCGACTCCACCGTGTTCATAGATTACAGGGTAAATATCCCGGTTTACCATTTCGGTCAGTAATTCAATTACAGATGGGTGTATACCCGAATAGGCCCGAAGAAATGAAGCTACCCGTGCCAGCATTGCAGCCTTAATATCAATAGCTGGTAATATTTTTCCTGTTCCTGAAGAATGACTACGGATTAAGTTATACTGTAATTGGTGTAGATGCTGATCATCCACCCGGTATTGAGCCATTGGTCCGAATCCTGTATTGATCCCATATATCACCTTATCACGGGCGAAATCTTTTAAAAAAGAATAACAGTCATGTACGTTTTTCATGGAGGTTGGATCTATCGTCACTTTTTCCCCATCGAATAGCAGCCTATTCATATCAGAAAGAGTGATCGATCCGGATCTTAGAATAATCATAAAATTTGTTTTTTGTGTAAGCCTGTTCATTCAGGCTAAAAATGTTATATTTTAATTCCCAACATCAGGATATCGTCCACTTGAGGAAGGTCTCCTTTCCAATCATTCAGATTCTTTTCAAGGATTATCTTTTGCTCAGTCATGTTGAGTGTATGGATGTCAAGAAATAATTTCTTAAGGTTTTTCTTTTTGAATTTTTTTAATTCCGGGCCTCCAAACTGATCACAATATCCATCTGAAAACATATATAAAGAATCTCCCTGAAAAATAGGAACGATCTGTTTGGTAAATGGTTTGGGATTACTTTCGTACAGGCCAATAGGCATCCTGTCTGCGGGAACTTCGATCAATTCTTCCGAATCGTCATCCTGCGGCTTTCTTAAAATGAATAAAGGTATATTGGCTCCGGCATATTCGACCCGGGAGTTTTCCCAATCGATGGCACATAAAGCCATATCCATGCCATCTTTCACAGAAACATTTTTCTGTTTCAGGGCTCTGATCACTTGTTCCCGTAAATGATTCAATATATTATCAACACTTAAATCATGTTTTTTTACGATCTCATTTAAAAATGAGATACCCAGAATACTCATGAAAGCACCTGGGACTCCATGACCGGTACAATCGGCCACAACAACAATCGTTTTTCCCTTTTTTGCCGCTACCCAATAAAAATCACCACTAACGATATCGCGAGGCTTGAACAAAACGAAATAATCATTCAAAATCTCGTTTATGACAGTAATATCGGGAAGCAATGCAGTCTGTATCCTTTTGGCATATATGATGCTGTCGGTCATTTCTTTTCTTTGAGACTCCACTTCATCATATAAACGTAAGGCATTCTCTGTTTGCCACTTTAATTCAGTGGTGGTCTCATCCAATTCATCTGTTTGCTTTTCTATTTCCAGTCTTTTCTGTTCCAGGATATGCATGATCTCTTCATTTGCTCTCTGTTGACGCTCTATTTCCTGGTTTTTTTGCATCAGCATGATGTGAGACTCTTTATTTTTGTGGTACATCAGGAATAGTACGACCGCAACCACGATAAGAACAAAAAGGGCAATCAGTAAAATAGTGATATAATGTTCTAAATTTTGTATCCGTAAACGATATAACTCTTCCAGTCTTTCGGCAATCTGTGTCTTATTTTCTGAAAAAGCATTTGATTGTGCATAATCAAATGTGCTTACCATGTTTCCAAATATAGATACTGTTCCGAACAAGACTAAATGATATAAAATTGTTATGACCAATGGTCGATAATTATAAAATGCAAAAATACAATAAAGTATCCAAAAAACATTATTCAATTTGGACGATCCAGATTCAGTTCGAATCTACTGTCTGTCCGTTTTTTATCTTCAATCCATCCTTTTTGGATGTACTCGTTCCATAATCCTTTATTGTTTAACTCGAGGTAAAAGACCCATTCAATATTTTGTGAAGCATCCGGAGCCGGGGACATTACCAGTTTTCCGTCGGGACCAATCAGGTAATAAGTCGGATATATCCGTACATCATATTCTTTCAGAATATCAGGTTGATTGCCAATATACAGGAAATCCCATTGATAATCATTTTTTTGACGAAAATTACGCATGTTTTCAAAATGATCATCGGCTGAGATCACGACAATTTGCAACCATTTTCCATGTGTTTTATACAATTCTTTCAACAACTCATACTGATTAAAACAGGCATAGTTTTGTGTGGTGCAAAACATCAAATAGATATATTTCCCTTTATAAGTATCCAGGGAAACAAGTGTACTGTCCTGATTATATAACGAAAAATCAGGCGGTGCAAATCCCCGCAACAGCCTGGTTATTTTCGAACGTAATTGGTTCCCGATTTTTTTGTGTTCTTCTATCCGGGTTTGGTCGATCAATGACTCTAGTATAGTTAACAATGCCGGTCTGGAAAAACGATCAGAATAAAATTCATCATAAATATTTTTTAGTATTACCAGTTCGCATAAGCTATCGCCGGGAACTGTACCATCTTTTTGTAGCAATTGTTTTAGTCCGGAAAAATCTTTCCCTGTATTTACCACATCATATATCACTTTTCCTTCTTCGGTACGTCCGAAATACATGAAGTAATTATTATAAGTAATATTAAAAAGATCCATATATGCTTCATTATCGTATAGCAAAGGCTGATCTGAAAAAAAAGTTTTTGAAATATATTTTACCCCTATTTGTTGTGTCGCATAATACAACATTCCTGAACGGTACTTTACATAATCCTTATAATAGGAATTTTCCGTATGCATGTGCTTCGTCGTAAAAGCCTGGATAGTGGAATCCACCTTGATCACCTTTTTCCTCATACCATCCATAGCCATTTGATCATACAAAGGATTATACGCTTCGTCGAAAAGTATGATACGCATATTCAATTCTTCCTCTTTCGGAATGATATTCCCGTTTTTATCTTTTGTTGATTCTATGTAAAGATATACCGTCACCTCTTCAAAGAAAGGACTTTCTTCTTCAGCCGGTTCTTTATCGGTACGGGGAGGAAGGGATACTATATATGAATGCCCCGGCTCCACGATAAACCGGGCTTTAAAGATCCCAAGGTAAAGATATACCAGGCGGGTTGTTGTAACATTCAGTTCAACCCTAAAATCACCATTAGGAGCAACAGTACATTCACCCAGGGTTACTTCCCAGTTATTGATATAATTATCTGCCGAATGAAATTTCAATACCTGTCCTGCATATTCGGGTGAATTTCCGGAAATTTCAACTTTTTGTGCCTTTAATGAAAAGACACAGGAGATCAAAATGAATAATAGAATGTATGTCTTTTTATACCGCATTTAAGTCTTGATATTATTACACTATATAAGCAAATAGGGTATCGTTTTTGTTTAAAATGGTAAAATCAAACTGGCAATCTTGCATCCGCTGGATAAGCGTATCATAATCATGCGCAGAGTTCAGTTCAATGCCGACTAAGGCAGGCCCGCCTTCTTTATCGGTTTTCTTCATATACTCAAAGCGAATGATATCATCATTGGGCCCTAGTACTTTATTAACAAAATCTTTTAAGGCGCCGGGACGTTGAGCAAAATGAATCAGGAAATAATGTTTTAACCGTTCAAATTGCAATGATCTTTCTTTGATTTCCTGCATCCGGTCGATATCATTGTTTCCTCCACTGATGATACAGACAACATTTTTTCCTTTTATCTGATCCGCATAATTATCTAGTGCGGAAATGGAAATAGCTCCGGCCGGTTCAACTACAATGGCATTTTCATTGTACAGTTTCAGGATGGTAGAACATACTTTACCTTCCGGAATAAGGCAGATATCATCAATTACCGAACGGCAGATGTCAAATGTTAAATCGCCTACCCGTTTTACGGCTACACCATCAATAAAACGTTCTATATGGTCCAGCGTTACAGGCTTTCCTGCCTGAATGGCAGCCTGCATGGATGGTGCGCCTTCCGGTTCTACACCTATAATTTTGGTTTTTGGAGAGTGATCCCTTATATATGCCCCGACACCGGCACAGAGTCCGCCACCTCCAATAGGAATGAATAGATAATCTATGTTTTTCAAATCCTCCAATAGCTCAACCGCAATGGTCCCTTGTCCCTCGATGATCCGGGTATCGTCAAACGGAGGGATAAATGTCATCTGATGTTCGGATGCATACTTCTTGGCAGCTTCAGCACAATCATCGAATGTATCTCCGATAAGCCGGACAATTATATTCTCCTGTCCAAAATGTTTGGTTTGCTGTATTTTTTGACGAGGCGTTACTTTAGGCATAAATACAACTCCACGTATGTTCAGTTTCCGGCAACTGTATGCAAATCCCTGTGCATGATTTCCTGCGCTGGCACAAACAACCCCACGCTGTTGCACATCTTCAGGTAATTGGCTGATCATATGGTATGCCCCACGCAATTTATAGGAACGTACTTCCTGCAAATCTTCACGTTTCAGGTAAATCTTTGCATCATACTGATTGGACAGATTCTGGTTTAACTGTAACGGGGTATGGGAAATAACTTCTGAAAGACGCTGATGGGCTTTTTTTATATCAAGCTGATAATCAGAAATCAATGACATTCTATAAGGAGTTTTTTATGTATTTTTGAATATTGATGTTTTTAGGGACAAATTTGGAGATATCACCACCATAACGTAGTATTTCACGTACTACAGATGAATTAATGGCTGTATGCTCCGGAAGAGTCAGCATAAAAACCGATTCTACTTCCGGCAACATGGCCTGATTGACCTGGGCAATGACTTTTTCATATTCAAAATCAGAAGATGTCCTCAATCCACGAAGCATATATTTTGCACCTACCCTTTTACAAAATTCAGTAGTTAAATCTTCATAATACTGAGCTTCTACTTTACTATTACCTGCAAACAAATCCTGGATCATGTCCAGACGCTGCTGGGCTGTAAAAAAAGCGGTCTTATTATTATTGGAACCTATTCCGATAATAATTTTATCGAATAAGTTAACTGCTCGTAGTACTATTGATTCGTGTCCTAATGTAAACGGATCAAACGATCCGGGGAAAACTGCAATTTTATCCATTGTTTCAAATACACTGATATTTCCCGCAAATATATAGGATAAAAAAATAATACATTAAAGAATCTTAAAATATTCAGCATTAATTGTTAGCATTAAGATTCATTTTTATCGTTTCCCTCCAATAAACCGCCGTTGATCACTTAGTTTTTAAGTATCTATGCATGTTGTTGGGAGAACAATAGGAACATGTTTGTTTTATTCATTGGAGGATCATTCAATTTTTTGGCATTCCGGACAATAGTAAACCGTTCCTCCAAGGTAGGCTTCTTTTTCAATTTTACTGTCGCAACGTGGGCATGGATTCTTCCATGTTTTTGCAGACAGGATAGTTTGATAGTTTCCATTATTCCCGAAAAGATCGGTTTGTGTATCACGTCCACCTTTAAGAGTCATTTCCTGCAAGACATCTTTCAGGGAGTTGAATAGTATTTTTTTTCTTGCATCAGATAGGACGGATACTTTTTGTTTTGGATGGATACGGGCATTAAATAAGATATCCTGGGTGACGCCGTTACCCACTCCGGGGATGCGTTGTTCGGTTGCCAGTAATGCTTTCGCTGTTAGTGTTTTTTTTGCTTCGGTAAATAATTTGTCAAATTCTTTTTCAGTGTAGCGCTCATCCAACGGAGATATACTTGTCGAACTTATCCGATGGTATTTGTTATCGATGATGCCGTCGGGATAAACTCCGATGAACCCATACATAGCGACTGTAAAAACAAGGAAAGAATGATCATCAAAAGTTAATAACAGTTGATAGTTGTCCGGAATTTTATCATCCGGTTGATAATAACGGGTATTTGTCCCATCGCCGATGTTCAGTATCGTTCCATCTGAAAGAAAGAAATCGACGAACATACCGTATCCTTTAGTAGAAATAAATGTTTTTCCTGTTAACAATCCATTGTATCCCAATGGGTCACTATTGTAAAAAGTGAATTTATGCGGCTTGGTTGCATTGAATACCTGGGTAATCGTTTTTCCACTCAATACATCGTTGGCTTGCTTAGCTAATGTAACTGCTTCGGGTAATTCTATCATGTTATTTAATTTTGCTTGTTGATAGGTATATAGATATCTGTCAATAAATTATCTTTACTTGTTTCCTGGGGTGTATTTAGATAAATTTCAAAAGATAACGGGTATTTCTGAAAATACAGGCTTTGTGGAAGCCACTGCTCATAAATGGTCTTATACAGTTCGGGTAATTGTGTATAATCTCCTTTATGCCTGAACACAGCATACATACCTCCGGGTATTTCCCGTACGGATAATTTATCCTGAGGCTTGGTATATTCGTTAAGGATAATACCGATATAAAACCGGCATTGTTTTACCGGAGTAATTATAGGATTATCCTGACTGATGCTGACAAAATGACAATTCCCGTATTGTAAATGGTGATCTCTGTAATGGATGAGTTGTTTCCATATTGTCTTGTAAGCATATTCGTTACGGAAAGTTTCATTGACCTCAATACTAAGTATCTGCATCGTATTGATCCGTTTGACCAGTACTTCAGGTAAAATTCCCGGTATAAGTGCGTGATTTGTTGATTGATACTTTTTCCGGTAGGAGGACATAGATACTCCAAAGTGCATTCTGAATGCTTTTGACAGGCTGGATTTAGTCTGGTAATTGGTTTGCGACAGTATTTCTTTGATAGATTGCCCGGTTGCAATAAGCAGATGAGCAATGTATTCCAAACGTAAGCGTTGAATATATACGCCGATATTCTCCCCGGTGATATCCTTGAAAACTCTTCGAAAATGAAAAAATGAGAGATTGACCATTGCTGCTAATTGTCTGGAATCAATATCCCTGAACAAATTCTGGTCGATATGGGTTTTGATCCTATCAATGGCGTAATAATGGATATGTTTGGTCTCTTCTTTTTGTCGCCAGCGCTTCAATGTCGGAAGCCGTTTATTCAGCAATGTATTTAATTCTTTTGGTGTGTAACCGGTATCGGAATATTCATTGTATTTACCGGTAAATTTTACCCAGATATTGACCATTTCTTTCATAGGAATATCTACCGTATATCTCCCATCTTTGAGGCAATAGTAACAATACTCATTACTGGGAGAATGATCGGCATTTGTTCCCAGATAGGCTTCCACATCAAAGCGTAGCGGCATTCCACAACTTTGACAATATTGTATCTCACTCATTGGATTCATTATACAAATATAAGATGCCTATTCCGGATATTGTTATCCAAAATAGGCATCTTTTTACTGAAACAGGGAATTATCTTTTCTTCAGAAGGTATAAGAACCTGGGAGGAAGGTTTTTCTTTCTCCCAGGTTTTGGATTTTTACAGCTGTTTCACCGGAATACATATATCTACAATATGTTTCATCTCCGGATGAGTGGTGTAGTCATTGTGGTACAATTCATACGTGCAGCCGTCTCCTTGCTGGTATCCGCTTTCCGTAAACCATTGGCACATGGTATTCCATGCTTTTTCGAACTCGTCAAAACCTAATTCGAAATGTCCTACGGCATATTTACCTCCGGGAATAACAAGTTTTCCGATCTCGCCATCGACTTTTACATCTTCATTCACAATGATACAGGCGCTCTGACGTACTTTCTCAATTTCCGTAACAGAAGGGTCATCGTGGGTTACCGTGGCGCTTTTGGAGACATTGGGAATAAACAATCCGCGGGGAGCAGCCCATTTGAAAACCTTCTCATATGCTTGGCCAATCAGGTGGAACGGGCCGATGTGGCGACAATAGATGGCTTTCATCTCCGGCATTTCTTTCACTTCTACATTTGTTTTCATAAAATAAAATTGATTTGATTTAACGATACAAAAATCGATATTTCCCTGCGTACCGTTTTTCAAATTCTTGCGGAGCATTTGTCCGTTCTTGCTAAATAGGTTTCCTCCCTGGGAATAAATGGGTTTTTCCAGTTTACCGAACAGGCTTGGTGCTATTCCAAAATACTTTTTGAATGTCCTGCTGAAAAGTGAGACACTACCAAATCCGCATGCATAGGCTATTTCTGTTACAGATTGAGGGTCGCTTTCCCGAAGCTTCCATGCGGCTTTCTCTACCCGTAAGCGTTGGATATAGTCAATGGGGGTTTCTCCAATCAGAAAAGTAAATATCCTGTGAAAGTGGAATGGTGAAAAATTAGCGATTCCGGCTATGGTTTTTAAATCCAAAGATTGATCGAGATTCCGGTCGATATGATCCATCACACGATTGATCCGTGACCGGTATTCTATTCTACTCCTTTCTTGAATGTCCATTTTTGTTGGTATATTCTACAAAGGTATATCTTATGTGAAAAAGTGTTTTTATTTTTCTTGCTAATATGAAAGATACATATCGGAAATAAATATTTTGCCTTTTATTTTATTGATAGGGTATTATCCCTTTTTATTGGAAGCAAGGGCTCCCGGTTATTGGTAGCTATCTGTTAGATGCTGTAATCGTGTACCATGCGGATTCTCTTTGTGCAATTGTCTTTTAAACTTTGACAGTGAAAAGATGTGTTCTATATTTGTTTTTCTTTCATTGCCTGAAATTTATTGTTTGTCCCGAAGATAGGGACCTATACTTATTTTTCACATTCTCCATCAAAGCGATTTTATGAGATATTTAATAAGCATGTTTCCATAATCTGTTGATGGTCATCAGATATTTATGGTGATACAATTTATCAGAAAAGGTGAGGCTAAATTCCTGAGGGTTGATGTTTGATAAAGGTATCATTATCGAGTTCACGGAAGGCGTTACGTAATTCTTCATGTGTATTCATTACGATAGGCCCTCCCCATGCTATGGGTTCACCAAGCGGTGGCGCTGTGGCAAGGATGAACCTTATTTCCTGATCATGGGTTTTAACTGAAAATTCATCCCCTTTATCAAACAATACGGCGGTTTTTTGTGGTATTATCTTGTCCTTACTCCCAAATGAACCATTTCCACTGACAATATAAACGAATAATGTATCATTCGGATTTGTGTCCATAATAAATTCGTTATCCGGGTCGACCGTAATATCCAGTACAGTTGCAGGAAGATGGTGGCCCTTTGCTCCATAATGGTCTTTATATTTTCCGGCAACCACTCTTATTTTCGCTCCATTCTCATCGAATTCGCGTATCATATCGTTGGTAATGTCGAAATATTTGGGATCGGTCATTTTGTCTTTTGCCGGCAGGTTAATCCAAAGTTGAAGGCCAAGTAAATGCTCTGTAGGCTGTGGCATCTCCTCATGCAGGATACCACTTCCTCCGGTCATCCATTGACTTTCCCCATTATGTATGGTCCCTTTATTCCCCAGACTGTCCCGGTGGTTTATGCGACCTTTCATCAGGTAGGTAAATGTCTCAATTCCCCGGTGCGGATGCAGGGGAAATCCCTTGATATAGTCTGCCGGATTCTTTGAATCAAATGCGTCAAGCATCAGGAACGGATCGAACTTATAGACCGTATTCGGGCCTAGCACCCTGACAAGATGAACTCCAGCTCCGTCGATGGCGGGAGAGCCGGTTACTGTTTCAACAACTTCTCTTTTCATGATATTTTTCAATAGGTTAGTTACTTCATTCAAAGTT
This sequence comes from Bacteroidales bacterium, assembly GCA_031275285.1. NCBI lineage: Bacteria > Pseudomonadati > Bacteroidota > Bacteroidia > Bacteroidales > Bacteroidales bacterium. The sequence continues at coordinate 27,469 of JAISOY010000067.1, forward strand.
ACAATTATTTTATATATCAGGCAATTATTTTCCATGAATATTTCATCAGGGATAAAAACTTATCTTCCGGTTTTAGTGGCTTTTCTTTGCCTGTTTTTACTAACCTAAACGGGTTATTTGGAAGTAATACTTCTTTTTTTATAAAATACCGGTATCAGGAATATGATAGCTCCTGACAAAAAAACAGCGGGCATTACAAACATTGCCGCATTACCCGTCCAGTAGAAAATAAACTGCTGTATGGTACGGATAAGCCAAAAAGTTGCTGTACCGGCTAAAAAATATTTCCCCAGTTTTGTCGATTGAAGTTCGTTCGGAAAGGCAAAACAAATCACAGCCGTAAAAATAAAATAGTAAATAGTTTGGATGTTTAAGATCTGTACTATTCCACTGTTTGTAATTGATAATTTTTTCAATTCGCTGCCCCATTCAAATATTTTCCACATACTACAATGGAAAAGGGCAAAAATAATGTTATAAATCCCCCCAATAATAATTACTTTTTTCATCTGTATAAAATTATTTTAAATGGTTAGATGTAATGTCCAATTTTGTTTATGACGGTGGGTATACCGCTATGTTTAAGGACATTTCATGTGATTGTTTTTTAAATTTTATTAATTCATAATGCTGATAATTAGCTCATTCTTGTTTGTGCTGTTCCTTTAGTTTTCCATTTCTTTATTCCGCCAACCAGGAATAAAAGCCCGATGAATACAGCAATTAATAAATAGCAGATCTCTAGGATCAAGTATTCCGGTTGATCTATGATAATAAAAATAAGTCCGGCAATAGCCCGGAACAAATAAAGTCCTGCAATTGTAAAAACAGCAGGTTTTAATAGCGGCAGTTTCCTAAACTTGTTGTCTGCTGAAAGCCCGTATAATCCGAAAACGCTAAAGACTATTACTATAAGGATCGTGAACAAATAAGGTAGTAAAGGATGAATTTGTGCAGCTGCGCTCATTTTCTCGCCGGCGCCTGTTACTTCAAATGCTTTTTCCGGCCAAAATAGCCCCGCAATAAGATGTGCGATAGCTATTAAAATATTTAAATATCCTCCAAATTTCAACATATCTGCTTTTCTTTATTATTTTTATACAAAATTAGTGTCACCTGTTCAATCAGGTAATTACTATTTTTAGCTATTTTTATATGTAATCAGATGGATACAGCGGAAAAACAAAAAATATGGGAATCACATAAAAAGCACATAGAGTTGCTTGCTAAAGTGAATAACAGCTATGTTTTTGTGCTAGAATACCAGAAAAAATATCTCTATATGTCAGATAATATCCAGCAGTTTTTTAAGGCCGATCTGGACGGACTCCTTCGCTCTCATTCCGAAGGAGATGATTTTCTGGCAGCACGTATCCATCCTGAAGACTATCAGGTGCTGAACGAACCTCAGATAAAGCTGATGGAATTTACACTCAACCAGCCTGTAGAGGAGCGGAAAAATTTTAAGTATATATCTGAATTCCGGGGGAAAAAAGCGGAAGGGGAATATGTCAGAATTATCTACCAGTGCCAGATATTGGAACTGGATGAAAACGGTAATCCGTGGCTTGTACTGGGTATTGCTGATATATCGCCTAATGCTGCGCCATGGGTCAGCACCAAGCTTCAGGTTGTGAATTTTATCACAGGAGAAACACTGCCTTTAAATAAGTTTGAGGAAAAAGAACTTGTGGAATTTACACCCAGGGAGAAAGAAATATTACTTTTAATAAAATCGGGCATGCTCAGTAAAGAGATTTCAGATAAATTATCTGTAAGTATCCATACAGTCAATAAACATCGTCAAAATATCATGCAAAAAATGAATGCCGACAACATCATCGAGGCAATGGAATATGCACGTAAATTAGGTTTGTTAGATTAATAAAATAGGTGATGGGTAGTTGAACCAATGGAACAATAAAACTGGTAAAAGAGTTTCGTTTGTTTCTATATTGTTACCCATTATTTATATTCCAATGTCTTACTTCTTGTATTTATCTCAATAAATTAATTTTACACCTGCTCCCCATTTCATTTCGCTATTGTATGAAGCTGAGATCCCGAACCAGGACGTTATAATATAATTAAGGCCAATATTATATTCCTTATCGGTATTACCCATCAAACTCATTCTTAGTCTACTTGTTAACGGAATATCTTCCCGTTCCAGTTGAAAGCATGCTTTACCCTGGAAATCTATACGGGCCTCGGCCACAATCAGCATAGGGAGGGTGTAACGAACTCCCGCTATACCGGTAAAGTGGTTGTTCTTCTTTAATCTTTGCCCGAAAATATTCTCTTCAGATGAAGGATCTTTATGATTTTTCCACTCGACTCCTACAAAGGGCATCAGCCATTGCATTCGTCCGATATAACGGCCTGCACGGAGTCCGGCTTCGTAGCCTTTGCCGGACTCGTATCCCAGCTGCCACTCTCCCTGAAAGCTCCATCGGGTGTTGAAGTATTCGGCGTTACCGATGTTTCCGTTAAAAAGAAACTCATTTTCAGCTGTAAAATAATACATCCTGTCTTCGTGATAAAGATGTTTAATCGCTTTTTCAGGGTGATGTATCTGAGGGTTGGGAGGCGAGTCTTCATAACTGAAAATTCGTCCCATTCCACTCATCATGTGGTAAAGGATGTGGCAATGGAAGAACCAGTCGCCCCGGCTTTTTTCTCCGGCATGGAATTCGATAGTGTCGGTTTCTCCCGGCATGATGTCTACTCCGAACTTGAGCGGTGAATGATCGCCGTGGCTGTTCAATACACGGAAAAAATGACCATGCAGGTGCATCGGATGGCGCATCATAGAATTATTATAAAGCACAATGCGGAGATTCTCACCTTCCCGTATGACTATCTTGTCGCTCTCGGAAACTGTTTTGTTATTTAGTGTCCATACATACCTGTCCATATTTCCTGTCAATTCGAATCTTAATTCACGGAAAGAACCTGGTGGTAGGGTAGTTTTGTGAGGAGAACGAAGCATATCATAGTTTAAAGTTACAGGAGTTAAATTGTTCTGGCTCATATTCATTGAGTGTTCGGAATGCTCATTTTGGTTCATTGTATGCTCATGACTTTCCGGGATGGAATCATTCTTATGTCGGGAATGCAAATTCATTGTGCCTGGAGATGACATATCCATTCCGGATGCCCCTGATGAATGATTATGGGACGGGGAGGATATTTCGGGGTACATCACTTCATTCATATCCATTTTTTGGAGTTCCATTTCCATTCCCATATTGGTAATATCGCCGTTCATTTTCATCATACCGTTCATCATTTTCATACCAGCAAAATAATTGAGTCTGGGTAGAGGGGTGATGGGGTGTTTCTCTCCATTTCCTATCCATATGGAAGTCGATCCGCTCCGGTCTTCGGCTGTTGCCTGTAATTCAGCCGAGCCATATTCGGGAACGGTGACTACAATGTCATAGGTTTCAGATGCGGCAATGATTATCCTGTCAACATCGACTGGAACGACATCCATTCCGTCATTGGCAATGACAGTGATCTTACCACCCTGATACCTGAGCCAGAAATAGGTAGATGCTCCACCGTTAATAATTCTCAACCTGATACGTGAGCCGGGTTGTAAATCGGGAATGTTTATTTGTTCCTGTCCGTTTGTCAGGAATTTTTCATAATAGACATCGCTTACATCCATTGCATCCATGCGTTTCAACTCATTCATCAGTTTAGTGCCCAAATGTCCTTTGCCAATGGCCTCCCCGTAACTTTGCACACTTTTTTTCCTGATTTTGAACCAATCATTACCGGTATGCAGTTTCCTGTTTACTTCTTTAGCATTCATGTCTGTCCAGTCACTCAGTAAAATGGTAAATTCCGGCAGATGGTCTTCTTGTCGAAAGTATCTGTCATTCTTTCTTTTCCGGATAACGAATGCGCCGTAAAGCCCGGCTTGCTCCTGTACACCGGTATGGGAATGATACCAATAGGTTCCGTTTAGTACGATAGGAAATTCGTAGGTTACTGATGTGCCGGGCATGATAGGTGCAGATGTAAGATGTGAAACCCCGTCAAACTGATTGGGTAACAATATTCCGTGCCAATGCAAAGAGGTTTCTTCTTTCATCCGGTTGTGGATATGTATCACTGCCGTATCCCCCTCTGTAAATTGTAGGGTAGGAGCAGGAATTTGCCCGTTAATGGCTAAAGCCCGTTTTTGCTTTCCTGTGTAGTTAACTATCGTGTCATTGATGAATAAATCATACACAACACGTTGTTGTGCCGCTAATGAAGAGGTTAAAAAACAAAATATCAATAATATATGCTGATGAAAATGTTTCATAAATATATTTGAAGTTTATAATGAACAGTAGTGCAGATAATATGGCATCATGCAACTTGCTGTAATCTTAATGATAATGCGAGTTACTGGCTGCACTGATTCGTTGATTTATTTAGTTAAAATATTAATTATCAATAAATAAGATATGTATGATGCTTTAATATTATGAAAATCATTGACTTCGAGAAAAAAATCTACTTGATCTAAGTTATGATTCTAAAAGGGAAAGAGTTTAAATTGATAAAGGTCTGTTTGTGTTTCTGTGGTTAATATTATTGTCAAAGATACAGCAATAAATCTGATTCTATATTTATCGATCAGCAAAAAATGATAATTTACTGGTCATTGTCAAAAAAATATTTCTACACCAAAAATATATCAACTTGGCAAGGTGGAAGAAATACCTGGGAATCCCGATGAATCTATCCACACACTTTTATAATGGGAAAATAACTACCCAAGAGTTCAGGTAATAATATCATTAAGCAAAGAATGGTATAAAGACTTATGCCAAGCCTGTTATTCAATTTGGAAAGACAGGGCTTTGAAACTATTAAGTAATACAAATAATTTAATGGTGTATTTTATGAAAGTAATCAATTTGATCAATGCAACTTAAGAAAATAATAAATAGCACTGAGTGCTTACTATTTTCTTTTTTCAAATATTTACTACTTTTATCCGGAAAAACTATAATTGTAAATTGGGATTTTAAAATTGCTTTATCTGCTTATGTGAGAAAATTGTGAGATGATCATGGTGAAAAAAATTCAATGAGAATCAATTCAGATAAAATACGACTGGGATTATTCATTATATTGATTGGAACATCCGGACTGTCTGCAGATGGTTACAGTGAAACATCCTCCGTCAGTAAAACAGATTATTATACTTTTTTTAAAACCATTTCGACAAAAAACGGTTTGAGTTCAGATTTTGTTCTGGATGTGATTCAGGATAAATACCACATCATGTGGTTTGCCACGGCAGACGGACTGACACGTTTCGATAACCGGGAATTCGCTGTTTACCGGAATCAGAAAGAATCAGAGCATACTATAAGCGATAATTTTGTCTCCTGTCTAGCGGAAGACACATACGGTAATATATGGGTCGGGACACGTAACGGGCTGAATCGTTATGACCGGAACGCCAATAGTTTTATCCGCTACCAGCAGCAATCGACCGGTAATAACCTTCCCGGCGATAATCATATCATGGCGCTTTATGCCGATAATGACGGTTACCTGTGGGTAAAATCGAAAGAGGGTTATTTGAGCAGGCTGGATATCCGGACCGATACCTGGACATATTTCAATGTAATAGCGCGGGAATTTGAAGGGGATTATTTTTATGATTATATCACAGGAGATTCGGGAGAAAATCTTTGGGCCAGCGGGCGGAATACTGCAACGAAGATTATACGACATGATAGTAATGGTCATCTTTTGATTAAGGAGGTGGAGTTTGCTCCCGAAGTAACCACTGCTGAAACGAGTTTTGCTGTCGAAAATAACGGAACAGTCTATTTTGCTAATAATAACGGGCAATTGCTTGCGTATGATCCAAAATCGGGAATGATAGAATACATAAAAAATACCGGTATTGCTGTTCGTGCAGGAACCTGTGATCAGAACGGGAATCTCTGGATAGGAGGAAAAACCGGTATAAAGGTTCTCAACCTGCATACATGGGAGGAAACCGTATTCCGCCACCATCCGGTCAACTCTTTTTCCCTGCCTTCTGATGAAATCCATTGCTTGTACATGGATCATGACGGTGGTATCTGGATAGGTACGGATAATGGAATTGCTTATTATTCCGACGACCTGAATATCATGCGCCATTACCGGCATATAGAGGGGTTACGGACGGGATTGGCTTCCAATAATGTTACGGCATTGTTACAGGATCGCGATGGCCTGATCTGGGTAGGAACGGCAGGCAACGGCGTAGATACTATGTCCCTGGCGGCCGAAGAATTCGGAAATCTTACCTACAGACTGCTGACCAATGACCTTAACGAGGAAACTTTCAAAAGGGAAAAAGAGACCTTGCAACAGTATTTCAGGCATAAGTATATCACATCTCCTGATAAAGGAGCAACAGAACAAACCATATTTAGTAGTTTTAACAGTTTCCAGCAAGGCGGTTTGTCGTTCAACAAAACGAATGAAAATAGAGTTTCATCGCTTTATGAAGATAAGAACGGGAATATTTATATAGGGTTATGGGCGCACGTCGGATTCAATGTTTATGATAAAAAGCGAAACCGATTTAAAAGGTATGCCCTGTGGAGCAAAGCGGCTGATAATTCCTATCCCCGTATATTCGAGGGAAACCCTTTCGGTGCGAACTGGTATTCGGGTTTTCTGGAAGACAATGATGGTAACTTCTGGTGCGCTACATGGGAGGCATTCGGCTTAAATCTTTTCAACCGGGAACGGGGAAAATTCGATCCGAAGCACTATATGCCCGGGCACCTCCCGGGGAAGGAGATTGCCAGGCTTACATACGATCCGGTCAGGGAGCGCATCGTCATAGGTGGCACATACTATTACGGATATTACGACATAAAAAGCGGGACGTACGTCAGATATGCCGGAAAGCTTCCCGCTGTATATCCTAACCGTGATATATTCGAGGGGTACTTTGGATTCTGTGACGTCCGTTTCGTTGATCTACCGCTGCAATTCACCGTTACCGACTACATCATGCAGGATGACGTTGTATTGCTGTCGTTGGGTGATATAATCGTCCGCCACGACCTGCTTACAGATCGCTTTGAAATACTGGCCGGGTTTGATGGCGGTTGGACCATTCTTTCCGGAAGTCCTGGAGGGCATTCTCTCTGGGTAGGAACGAAAAACAAACTCAGAAATGTTGGCATTGGATATCACAAGGTGCATACTGTAGCTGAAACAGACAGTTGCAGCATATTGTCACTTTATGAGGATACCACGGGAATAGTATGGATAGGAACGGATAAAGGCCTGTTATTTTATGATCCGGGAAAGAAAACCCTTTCTTTGGATGGGACGGATCTTACTATGGTCGGAACTATTGTTCCTTTCGGAGAGACTGTATATGTTGGTTGTGCACAGGGTATAATAAAGTTCGAAAACCGGGAAAAAGTGAAAAAGTATTCTTTCGGTTATCCTGAAACAGAGGGGATTCCCGGGACGAGAATCAGCAATATATACCCGGCAAGGGACGGTAAATTGTGGATATCTACCAATGGTGGCCTTGCGGCGATTAATCCTCAAACAGACGAAATTGCCGTTTTTACACATGATCCGAAGGACAGGTTCAGTCTTACGGGAAATAATATCTATTCTGTCTGCGAGGATGGAAAATCGAACCTTTGGGTGTCTACCACCAATGGTATTTGTTTGCTGGAACAAGAAACAGAACGCTTTATTGACCTGAGCCAACCGGACGACAGAACCCTGACTTCAAGACTGACAAGTTGTATCATGCAGGATGCTTCCGGTAAAATATGGATAGGAACAACGCAGAATGGGATCAGCGTACTTGATCCCCGGACTGACAGGTTGAAACATTATATTCGTCATGAATGGGACGAAAAAAGCCTGTCGGATAACTATATCAATTGTATTTTCGAGGATAGTCGCCGTAACATCTGGATAGGTACCCGTAAAGGACTAGACAGGTATGATCAGGCAGAAGATAATATGGCTAGGGTCGACGGATTTACCGGATTACAGGTCATGAACATTCAGGAGGATAATTCCGGGAATATCTGGTGCAGTACCAATAAGGGATTATTATACATGTCCCCGTCCTCCGGATCAATATGCATGATACAGGATTTTCCTGGAATGCAGGGGAATGAGTTTGGTAAGGCAGGTACCAAACTGGATAATGGGTCATTGGCTTTTGGCGGAAAATACGGATTCAATATATTTGATCCGACCCGTTTGACTGAGCCCGTAGTATCCAAGCCTGTTGTACTATCTCATTTCACTGTTAACGGCTTACTCCGCTATTTCGACCTGAATGAAAGAAAAGATATTGAATTGAAGCACCGGGATAATTCTTTTGCGGTTTCTTTTACTACGACTGATTATGAGTATGGAAATTTGATCAAATACCGGTATCAACTGGAAGGGTTCGACCGGAATTGGATATATACCGATCTTCCTGACCTGACCGCTAAATACACGAATATTCCTTTCGGTCGCTACTCATTCATCGTTGAAGCATCTGACCGTTTCGGGCAATGGCACGATGCCGGGTCGGAACTCAGGATACGTATTATTGCTCCATGGTATTTCCGGTGGTGGGCTGTTTTTATATACCTGCTACTGATGTCGGGAGCCATCATATTGATTGTCAGGATACGGGAATACCGCCTGCGGAAAGATAATATGAGGCTTGAGACCATCGTCGAACAACGTACTCGGGAATTGCAGGAAACAAACAGGAAACTTGTTGCTTCCGAAGATGAGCTCAGGGCAATGAACGACTCCAAGAACAAGTTTTTTGGGATCATTTCACATGACCTGCGTAATCCGCTAAAAGCTTTAAATTTGACCACCCGTTCTTTGTATGAGCAATATGACAGCCTGAACGAAGAAGATAAACAGCGTATTATCCGTACAATATATGAATCGGCGGACCAGGCGGGCACATTACTTGAGAATCTTTTACTTTGGGTTGTTTCTCAGATGGATCTGTTGCATCCTAACCTGCAAAAAACAAATTTATCCGCTTTGACTGATTCGAATATAGATTTTTCATCTGTGACAGCGAACAAAAAAGGTATCCATATTATTAACCGGATTCCCGGAGATATTGATGTATGGGCGGATACGAACTTATCTTCGACCATACTCCGTAACCTGATTTCTAATGCTATTCATTTTTCCTATCCGGGATCAGATATCATCATATCTGCAAAAGAGAAAAATGAGATGGTCGAAATCTCTGTTTCTGACCATGGCATTGGTATCAGGCAAGAAGACCTGGAACGGCTTTTTCTGCTCAATGCTAAAATTCGTACAAAAGGGACTGGTAATGAGCAGGGGACAGGTCTAGGCCTGATTGTCACCCGGGAATTTGTACATCTGCAGGGAGGCGAAATATATGTAGAGAGTATTGAGAATAAACAGACGATATTTACTTTTACGCTTAAAAAATATGAAGAATAAGGACATCATAAAATTACTTCTGGTGGATGACTCGCTCATTCATCTGGAAGGCCTTAAGCTGATATTACGCGAACATGGGAATATTAAGGTAACAGCGCAGGCCGGGAATTCCCGTGAAGCGCTCGAACATCTTGCGAAGGATATGCCGGACATCATACTACTTGATATAAGTCTCGAGAAGGATATGGATGGGATAGAATTAGCCCGGGTAATAAAAGAACAATATCCGGATGTCAGGATCATTTTTTTGACCCATTATAAAGGAACCAGGTATTTAATGAATGCGTTACAAACCTGCCCGGCGGCATACCTACCCAAAGACCTTACCCCGGAGGAACTGGTGAATACTATTATGTCGGTCAATAACGGTAAAGGGGTCTATCTTGGAGACACCATACCTCTTTTCCACATCTTGGAAGTTTTCGGCTCTGAGGAAAATGCCGGAAAAGGCAGGATATATGATTTGACTCCCCGGGAGATTGAGGTGATCAAATATCTGGTACAGGGTTATTCTACAAAAGAATTAGCCTCCCGACTGGGAATCGAGGTGAACACGGTCGAATCCTATAAAGACCGGATAAAAGAAAAATTAGGCGTGAAGACGGTCGTACAGATTGTAGTTACAGCAATAAAAAAGGGCATCGTCAATATTGAAAACTAATACAATTACACAATAAAATCCGACTCCTGTGGTCGTTTTTAGGGGTGAAAATGGTAAATTTTCACCCTTGTCGTTTTAAGCACCTTTCCATATCATTACAAAAAATTAAAAGCGGGTTTTACATCTGGTTTCAAGCTCGTATGTGCCTTAGTACAGGTAGTAAGAGATTCGTTGGAGAGATCTGTTCATTCCCAAAACCTAAAAAATATATAAGAAATGAAAAAACTCTTTTTTATGTTAATAGCAGCATGCATATTGGCAGGTTGTAGTGATAAAGATGATGATAAGGATGATAGTAAAGACATTGTCGTATCTGATGAGAACCAGTTGACACAAACGGTGTATGCCGACCAAACATCAGGTAATAATAGTGTAACTTTTACAACTACCGGTACATGGACTTCGTCTGTTACGCAAACCGGTTCCGGAACCCCGGACTGGATATCCATTACTCCCGACTACGGCGATGTCGGAAATCATACAATCAGTATTATTCTTGATCCGAATGATACGGGAACGAAACGTACTGCAACAATTACCATTACCTGTAATGGGCAAACGGTTAAAATTACCGTCAGTCAGTCAGGTAAAACACAAACAGGTGAAATACCTAAACGTGTAACAGATGTATCGCTGAACAAGAATGAAATGACCCTTACCAAAGGGGAGAGCGAAACCCTTGTTGTCACCATCCTGCCTGCCGATGCCACCAATAATAATATTGAATGGCGCAGCAACAATACAAATGTTGCTACAGTCGATGCTACAGGTAAAGTCACTGCTGTAACCAAAGGGACAGCCCGGATTTATGCTGCATCTGCCGACGATTCAACCATAGAGGATTATTGTGTGGTAACAGTTTTAAATCCCATACAGGGGACATTAACTATTAACGGAGCAACTGTCTATAACTTCGAGACGATAAAAGTCAGCTGCGGTAAGGCCCCGTTGGGTGGGGGGCATTTTGTCCAACACCACGCCATCGTAACGATGGCTGATCTGAGCCAGGCGACTTTCGCTTTCTCAGTTTACTTTGCCGACAAAAAGCTGTCGCCCGTAGCGGGAACATTTCTCGTGGGTAGCGGCACGGACCTGGTAAACGGCAGGATCTTCGACTCTACTGTCTCGGCACCCGGATGGTTCGATAAACTGAGCATGGGTTTGGATGTCACGGTGGCAACGGGCGACGGCACGATAACCATCACCTATAACGGAGCGACAAGGGACGGCCGCACGATCAGTTTCGCCTATTCCGGGACATACGAGCTGTTCATCGATCCGGCGATTCAGTAATGTGATTCCGGAAAATGAAATTTGTTAGGACAGGGCTACCTGTTAAAGTTGGTATGATCATACCAACTTTAACAGGTAGCAATTGTTTCATAATAAAAGCAGGTGATAAGTTATGGAATGGATACAACTCAAAACAGTCTGATTATTCATACGAATACATCAATTCAGTCATAATTATTCGGAAGTTTCACTGGAGAGTTGTTAAAGATCAGCCAAACAGGATTTTCCTTTTTACACTTTCAACCCCTTCAATCTGCTCAAGCCTGTTCATGGCGGAGTAAAGTTCATCATAGGATGCAACAGACAGGTGAATAGTGGAGGAAACAATTTCATCCTTTGCCGAAGAATGCATGGATGAAATATATAATCCCAGTTCCTTTGAAATTACTTGCGAAAGGTCGAATAAAAGTTCATTCCGGTCAATTGCAGTGATAAGTATGACGGCGGGATAATAAGTACTTTTGTTGATGGGTAGTACCACGTCGACAATAGAGTCGCCGGCCTTAGCAGAAAGAGATATTGCAAGGGGACAGTTACGCTTGTGCACTTCTATCTGGTCGGTTTCTTTTTTAAAGCCGATAACCTCTTCTCCCGGTAACGGGCAACAATGTTCACAGAGAATATAGGGCAGGGGAGTGTATTCCACAGCTGCTTTCCTTAAAGCCGATAATATACTTTTCTTTGCTTTATAAGTACTTACCACATCCAGCCAGTCTTTGTGCGGATAAGTGGACTTGTCTGTTCCTATTTCCACCCTGTCACCTCGTTTAAGGACAGTTTTTACGGAAGAGAGTTTTGCGTTGATACGGGCATATTTTGCATGATTGCCAATGTTTGTATGAATCTCATAGGCAAAATCCAATGCAGTGGAATTTTTGGGAAGAATGATTTCATCCCCCCTGGGTGAAAAAACAATGATATTATCCTGATAAAAGGTGGATACAATATCTTCCAGAAATCCGCTATTTTTTCCATGATAGGCAATGTCTTTCAGTATTTCCCGGAATTTTTTGACCCATATATCCACGCCATTCGCCCGTCCGGTAACGCATCCGATACGGTTGTTCAACTGCATGTTTTCCGAAGCGATATGGATCTCTACCCAGTTCCCGTCTTCACCCATGACTTTACAATGTAGGCACTGATACCCATTGTCCTTGGGAGAGTCAATATAATTCATCATACTGGCCGGACGCTCTTTGTAAACATCCGTTAGTAAAGAATAGATCTGTAATATCTGGTTTTTTTCAGATAACCGGCTATCGGGATTACTTGGAAAGATGATCTCTACTAGGTAAATATGCTCCAGTTCCCTGAATGCAGCTTTCTTGCTTTCCATTTTTCTCCAGACGGAATAGGGTGTTCTTATCCGGGTATTTACCGAAGCTGTGACTTTTCCCTTCCGGAGGATTTTTTTGATGTCATCCGTTAAGTGTTTGATTTGTGGCTGACGTTTCTGGATATACTGGTTGATAAGATCTTCTATTTGTAGATACTCTTTTGGAGACCTGTATTTTAGACTCAGATTTTCCAGCTCTGTTTTAATGTCGTATAATCCTAAGCGGTTGGCTAAAGGCGCATAGAAATAATCCGTTTCACTGGCGATCTTCATTTGTTTCACCGTATCCATGCTCGACAATGTTAGCATATTATGTAACCTGTCTGCTAATTT